>JBHADM010000077.1:0-4061 GCA_041855045.1 Bacillota bacterium
AATATGATTTCAAGGACTATGCTTTTTCCAAGCTACGAGAAAGATACAAGGTCTGGACCGGTAATAGCATGGAAGATAAACTTTTTGATTCCTTCGATATAAGAAACGAATACGGAAAACTGACAAATGCAGGTGCTTTGCTGGCAGATGATTCTCCAATCAGACATTCCCGGCTGTTCTGTACACGCTGGAATGGTTTGGATAAAAGCGGCGGTATGGTGGATGCTCTCGACAGCGCAGAATATTCCGGCAGCTTAATTATCCTGCTCAATGAAGGTGTCAGCTTTGTAAAACGGAACATGAAAACTCGTTGGAAAAAAACCGCAAACTCTCGTATTGAAATGCCGGATTATTGCGAACGAAGCGTTTTTGAAGCCCTTGTCAACGCTTTGATTCATCGTGATTACCTTATTTTAGGCAGCGAAGTCCATATCGACATATATGATGATCGTCTTACAATCTATTCTCCCGGAGGCATGGCTGATGGAACACGGATACAGGAAAGAGATATATCCAATATTTCCTCCACTCGCCGCAATCCCGTTCTCGCCGATATTTTCGGACGATTGGGTTATATGGAACGACAAGGAAGCGGTTTTAAGAAGATTACGGAATCTTACCATGCTGCTCATAACTATCGTAAAGAGCTGGAACCGGAATTCTATTCCGATGTTACCTCATTCCAAGTCACGCTGTATAACTTGAATTATGGCACAACAACAAACTCCGCTAATGTTACGATTGAGGATGAAAGTGTTGCGATTACCACTGACTATGTTGCGATTGAGGCTGCGATTGATGGATTAAACGCAAGCCAGGCTACAATTAAGAAAGCAAAAGAGGTTTATAAAAACATGGGAAATGACGGTGTTTTTGGTCGTTCCGACATTTCCTCTATTACAGGAGATTCCGTTACCGCTGCCGGTAATCTTATCAGCAAACTGAAAGCCGCAAGCTTAATCGTTCCAGTCAAAGGATATGGAAAAGGCAAATATCGTTTTATCGAACCGCATAAGTAAAATTTATGCCCGTTATCAGCCACATAGCCGATAACGGGCATTTGATTAAGCATATACAAGTTCAGTCAAAATGATTTCTTCCGCACGGTTGCGGATACTGTTCATACGGCACACCCATTCTATTTGGTTAGCTGCTTTGAGTGCTTCGGTCACACCTTCCTGCTTTGCCATAGCGGAAACGATGTTTTCCATGCGCTCGTTGCAGGCTTGGTCAATCTCAGACAGATGCTTGAACAGCGTTCCTTCCAGCACATAGTTGTTGTAGAGAATTTTACGGTGCTCTTTTAGATAGCTGCGGCGCATACGCCCGTATTTGCCTATCTGATATTCGCCGATATTCGGCAAAGTAATGTTGGGAATGAAATAATCACCCACTTGACGGTATGTACCGCCCATTTCTTCAAAGATAGATTTCATAAAGTTCAGCTCCTTTTGCGTTGATTTCCGGCGGTTATAAGGCTTTTGACTCCTTTCTTACAACTGCTTTTCAATTTACCACAAATGAGCCGCAGTCATATGTATTAGGTGGCAGAAACCACCCTTTACATATTAACTCTTGCTTGAAGATAGTATTGCTTTATGCAACAAAGAGTCCGGACTTAATATAAAATTGGTCATTGGAAGCGGCGAGGAACTTTTTAATGGATTTCGAAAAAGCTATGGTCTATTCGTGGGTGTTCAGAACTACATTGCCATGATTAGCAGCAAAGAGCTTCCTAATCGTATGGAGAAAGTGGGGCGTTTTGGTGAAAAAATAATTCTTGAAGCGACCGCAATGGGACTATCTACCTGCTGGGTAGGAACCAATTATGACAAAAAAGCAGCGACAACATTGTGTAGAGCGAATGACACATTAGACTGTGTGATCGCAATCGGATATTCAGATAAAAAACATTCACTTAAAGAACGAATGATGGAATATGGTATGCACAGACAAAATAAAGCCAAAAAAACTTTAACAGAAACACAAGAGCCTGTGCCGGAGTGGTTTAAGCAAGGTGTGGATGCTGTTTATCTTGCACCTACCGCAAGAAATTTGCGTCCATTTGTATTCAAATATAAGGATGGACAGGTAACTGCTTCCATTACAATTCCAAGGGAAACTGCGATGATTGATCTTGGGATTGCTAAATTACACTTGTAACATACGGGGGAGTGCACAGCAGTATTGCAAATGAAGCGCTTAACGGCAGAGGATATATTCCGATTATGAACATTAAGATTGCTGCGAAGCATACCTTGACAGCAACTTTCGAAAATCAGTTGATATTATGCAAGCCGCCAAATATTGCCTATAGCAAAAAAATTCTTATCATTGCAATGACGGATAGATGTAATGGATAAAAAATATAAAACAGCCATTTTGAAAATCTATTATTTTTTCCTCTCTGCCTGTCATTGTAAAAATAGAACAGGAATATCGGAAGTACATATCCCAGCAAATAATAGTTCTCTTCCATAAAAACCATATCAAAACGTCTATCATAAATCAAACCGAAAAAGGGACGTGTTATAAGCTCCAACACATCAAATGCAAATGCAGCTACGATAATATACCCGACTATTTGATTTTTACGATTACCATAATAATAGTCTAAAACAAGCATGATGACTATGCAGCTAACTCCATAGTCCGCCGGTATACTTGCTATAATCAGCAAAAGAATAAGCCCTGTTTTTACCACAATATCTTTTATGCTCCTTCTCGCATGAACAGCTAAAATCCCCAGAAAAATGGTAAAAATAACGTTAAGCCGCAGAATATTAAAGTTGTCATGAAAGGCAAACATAAATGGCAAATAACTGATTACAGCAAAGACGAACAGCCTGAAAGCATACTTTTTCAAATTCTTTGTATGATGGTAAGCTTCAACTGCTGCAAAAAACATAACAGGCCCTGTCATTCTCCCAATCAATGTCATAACGGAATATAAATGTGACGGCTCCTCTACAAAGGCATTTGCTATGTGGTCCAGCAGCATTGCTGCAATAGCCAAATATTTCATTGCATCTATCGATAAGCCTTTTTTCAGTATTTCTTTCACGCTGCCATTCTCCTTTCATTTTATGTATTATCCCATGATTTACAGATATCAGTCAAGTGACGCCGGGCACCGGGTAATGCAAAAATCACGCACAGCTTTGCTCTCCTGTGCGTGACCTTTCCGCTGAAAGCGGACTTACGCCGCTTCTCTTACTTCGTATAAATCTTATCCCATACAGATCGAGTCTTTTCCTGCAAATCATGCAGTTTTTCCAGCTCATCCTCCTGCTGTCTGCGCAAATCCGCCGTTTCTTCCTCCGCCTTGGCATAGTAGCTTTCAATCACGGCATCCAACTCGTCGATTCTTTTCTGTGCCTTGAGCAAAATCTCCTTTTCAGCCTCCGTCAAGGTTTTGGAAGCCCGAATATAGTCCGCATAGGTCTTTGCATTCTTCTGCTCCTCATTGGAACTGTTCTCTATCTTTGCCCACAAGTCCGCATGCTGATCAAAAAGCTTTGCCCTTTCATCAAAGACAGGATCCGCCCCTTTCAGCACATCTCTGGTCTTCATCTCAATTTGCTCATCCAGCCTGTCAAGAGCCTCATAAATCGGCACGGAAGCTTTTTCCTCCTCTATCAGAAGCTGTCTTTCCGCATCCGTCAAATCCGTCTGCTTCTTGACAAAATCCTCTATGGTATCATTGGCATCTTCCGGCAAAGGCTTTTCCGTCACCACCGCCGTCGGATTAAGCGGATCCGCCTTCTGTCCTGCGCTCACAAAACTTTTTCCGGCAAAGACCGTCATAACCGTTGCCGCCAGCATTGCAGAACCGATTGCTCCCGCCACAAATAACTTTGAGTATCCTAAAAATTTCTTTTTCATATTCTTCTCCATCCTTTCCTGCCGTAAACCTCTGATAAGCCCCTGCTTCCAGGCAGTTTTGTTTTGCTTATCTGCGTACAGTATATACCATGCAAAGACGGAAATCTCCTAAAGGCTGTGTCAAGATTGCGGCAAAACTGCGGCAAAGAAATTTTATTTCTCCTCTCCCCCGGGCA
>JBHADM010000078.1:0-22181 GCA_041855045.1 Bacillota bacterium
CAGTAATATTCTACCGGTTGCAGTGTCTCCGGATCACGGTACAGGCCGATGTGCCCAATTTTTGCAGCAGGAATCAGCTTTGTCAGTGCATCCACCATACCCAAACCGGCGCGCAAGATAGGTACGATACCAATTTTTTTACCGGCTAAGGTCTTGAACTTGGCTGTACAGTTCGGCGTTCTGATTTCAATGTCTTCCAGCGGCAAATCTCTGGTTACTTCATAGATCATTAGCATGGAAATCTCTTCCAAAAGCTCACGAAACTCCTTCGGACCGGTTTTTTCATCACGCATAATGGTCAGCTTATGCTGAATAAGCGGATGGTCGAATACAGTAACTTTGCTCATAGTAACATCCTCCTGATTGATGTAAGATTCTTCCACCTATTATAGCCTAATATCCAATGAATTTCAACCGGTATCCAAGAGATAATCCGATGCTCCGCTCCTGCACGACAGGAAAAATTTACAAGCGGAAGGGGATTTTGATTTTGCCAATTCCTGCAAATGTGCTATAATATCATTGCATTTTTATAGCAATTAAAAGGAGTACTTATGCCTTCTACCAAGCTCATACTCGCCTCTGCTTCTCCCAGACGAAAAGAAATACTGGAAACCATGGGAATCACTTTTGACATTGTTCCCGCAAACGGCGAAGAGACCGCGACAGGAAGCCCAATTGAGACTGTATGCGCATTGGCAAAACAGAAAGCGATGGAGATTGCAGTGCAGTTTCCCCATCGTTTTATCGTCGGTGCCGATACCATTGTGTGTATCGACAATCAAATACTCGGTAAACCAAAGGATGCGCAGGACGCCTATCGCATGATGCAGCTGCTGAGCGGACGCCGACACGAGGTGTTGACCGCGATTGCACTGTATTCGCCACGTTGCAGGGAATGTACCGTGGAGTACGAAAGCACCGCAGTGTATTTTGATGTGCTGGAGGAAGCAGAAATAAAAGCGTACATTGCCACCCAGGAGCCGTATGATAAAGCGGGCGGCTACGCCTTGCAAGGCCGCGCAGGGGCAATGGTAAACCGCATAGAAGGCTGTGCCAGCAATGTGATTGGCATGCCTATGTCACGCCTGAAAAAAATATTGCGCAAAGCAAATGCAATACCAACTTCCGGGGAGTTAGCATGGGATTATTAGGAACTGATATCGGTATCGATTTGGGTACCTCCACCATTCGAGTCTATGTAAAGGGCAAAGGCCTGTGTATTGAAGAACCGGCTGCCGCCATCATCTCCAAATCGGGCAGAAAGCATCGCACCAAACTGATCTATATAGGCAAACAAGCAATCGAGAACAAAAATAAACTGGAAGCCGGTCAGCAGTTTGTGCATCCGGTGCAGTTCGGTGTTATCAAAGACAACGAAGTGGCGCTGCAAATGCTGCATGCTTTGATACTCTACGCCGCCGGCAGCTCCTATCTTTCCAAACCCAGGATATTTATCACCTATCCTGCCGACACAAGCGAAAACAACAAACTTGTGTTGCGTACCCTGTGCTCCGAAATCGGCGCAAGACAGGTGTTTCTGATCAGCAAATCCTTTGCCTCGGCAGTTGGGGTAGGCGTAAAAGCCTTTGATGCCAAAGCGAATATGATTATTGACGCCGGCGCCGGCACTGTGGATATGGCGGCGATTTCTTTAGGCGGCACAGTGATTGCAAACTCCAGAGAGTTTGCCGGAGATTTGATCAACAGCGAGATCGTAAAGCGTTACGGCACCCAGGATTACGGCGATTCCAGCCGCACCAACTATGCCATCAGTTTTGACGAAGCAGAATCTGTCAAAAAACAAATCGGGTCCGCCTTGCCCCGCATCAACAGCCTTAGCGTTTCCGTAAGAACACCGCAGGGTTTATTAGAAATCAAAAGTGAAGACATATATGAAGTCATCACCGGATTTTTATCCTCTTTGGATGCGGGCATCCACAATATATTTTCCCAAATTCCGCTTGCAATGGTACCCGATATTGTGGAAAACGGCATCTATCTTTGCGGCGGCACCTCACAAATGCCGGGATTGGAAAGCTTTATCAAAAACAAAACGGGTATCCGCATCAACATGGTGCAAGACCCCTCTCGATCTGTCATCAACGGACTGGGCAATATCATTTCCAACTTCGACGATATTGTAAAACGAGGAAGGACCGCCTTCCTTGAGGTAGATTAATGGCATTATTCAAGAAAAAACAAGCAAAGTCTTCTGCGCCGACACCGCAGAAAGAAGAAAAAACAAAAAAAAGAGGACGCCTACGTGAGCTGCGAAGCAAGTTTGCAAACGCCTTTCGTTTGATTACCATTTTTGTAACCTATATCGTATTGACTGCAGTGGTGGTAGTCATGCTGTTGACGCGCATCAACGGCAGTGAAACCAGCATCATCGAACGCAGCATTGCCAATGTGCTGACGCCGATACAAAGCGTATTCAGCGACGTGATTAGCTCATTGGCAAATGAGCTGCAAAAACTAAAGCTGCGCGGCACACTTGAAAAAGAGTACAACCGACTGCTGGCCGAAAACGAAAAACTGGTTTACGATGCCATGTTTGCAAATGAATTGCAGATAGAACTGTCCCAATATAAAGCATTGTTTGATGAAATATCTTTAAATGCTGCCCTGAACCCCATTGCCTGCAGGGTAATAGGAAGGGATCCAGGAAACTACTTTTCGGTATTTACCATAAACAAGGGTAGCGATCATGGATTAGACAACTTTATGGCGGTAACGGCAAACGGTGCGCTGATAGGATATACCTACAACGTAACTGCAAATAAGGCCGATGTCCGTACCATTATCGACAGCGAAGCCAGTATTGCAGCGTTGATACAAAGTTCCCGCGACCAAGGCACCGTACGAGGTACATTGGGCATAGACGGCAGACCCCTGTGCAGAATGTATTATCTGCCAGACGAAAACCTCCCCCGCCCCGGCGATGAGGTGGTCACCTCCGGCGTAGGTATGTCTTTCCCACGCGGTATCCCTATCGGCACGGTGCGCGAGAGCACGCGCGGTCTGGAAGAAAACAAGCTGTATATTGTGGTGGAACCGAAAAACGACTTTCGCCATGTGGAAAACGTAATTGTCCTGCGCTACATGCCGGAACCCATAGGTATCACCGCTTTGGAAAATGGCACAGAGCTGAACATTTATGATCCCATTCCGTCAATTATGCCGATTCCTACCATATTCATCGGTAAGGATATGTTTATTTTGGAAGCCACCCCCAGCCCTGTTCCTCCCGGATACACGGAAACGGCCACAGCTACCCCAAAACCCTCCCCTACACACAGTGGAACCGTAGCGGGAACCCCTTCTCCGGGAGGCGTATATGTTGTTCCAAACCCAACCGCAACGCCCCCTGTCAACTTTACTTTAGGGCCTACGGCAACCCCCAAGCCCACACCTCCGCCTTTAGATATCACCATTGAGGATTAGTGCATGATCCGTATTTTCAAAACCTTGCTGATAACGATACTGTCCTATCTGTTGCAGGCTACCGCCATGCCTTTGCTGGGCTTCCATTCTGTCAGCCCCAATATCAATATTGCCATGTTGTCCATTCTAATCGTAGCCTACGGACGACAGCACGGACTAGTATCCTCTATCATCATTGGTATTCTGATGGAAATCATGATCCAGAACCTTGCCTATTTTCATCTGTTGATTTATCCGGTGATTTCCATATTAAGCATGTTGGCTTTCGCAGACAAAACGGAGCGCAGAATGGAAATGGAGCGCGCCATGCGCAGATATTACGGAAACATGAACCCCTTGCTGCGCACACTTCTGTGTACGCTTTATATGGCGCTACTCTACGAACTGATCCATATCGGCTACGGCATGCTGACCGGTATAGAGCTAAGCGCGAATACCTATTTACGCTTGCTGATATTTGTGGGCTATACAACTCTGCTCAGCTTATTGCTTATGATCCCGCTACGCGCCTTTTTAGGACTGCCCTCCGGTTTGCCTAAATTTTCCAAAAGCAAACGCAGGGAACCAAAAGAACTGGATCCTACCTTGGGAAGGCAGCCCTTGTTTCAACGTAAACCAAACGCATTAGAGGAAGAGCCGCAAGCGGAGAATACCGACTTGCAAAACAAAACGGTGCGTTCTAAAGATCCCTTGGAATTGCCTGACATTGATAATATGTTTCAGGTTGAAAATTATCAACGCTACGTCCCGCTGAGCAACAGCGAAAAAGAAACTCTTGCAAAGCTTGATATGCATGTTGACGACGCACCGCAAATAAAAAACGTAGAAGAGGCGCAGGCCTTGGAGCAGGAAGTTATTGTCGACGAAGAAAGCGGTATGGAAACCATCATCATTCCCGTTGTCTCAAAGCCCGAACCGGAGATTGATTTATCCCGATTCCAGCGCCCAAAACAGGACAATCTTAAGAAAACAACCTCATCCTAGCAGACTTGCTCGCAATGTAAGGAGGGTGATTACATGTATAGAGAAAATACCACGCAGGAACGCGGCACATCCAATATACGCTATATCATCATTTTGACCATCATTATCGTATTGGCGTATTTATTGGTAAACAAGCTGTATTCGCTGCAAATGACATCCAATGATCAGTATAGTCAAAGTGCAACAAGTCAAAGAAAAACTACCATTCCACTGCGCGGCAGCCGTGGTATCATCACGGACAGCGACTCCGTTATTTTGGCTCGCGATGAAAAAATCTACAATGTTACCTTTTATCGCGATGCCTCGCAAAGAAGTAAGGAGCAATATGCGCGTTTTACAAAATCCATTGTCAACACCATAGACATCATAGAAAAAAACGGCGGTAAACTCACGGTTAAATTCGTTATTGAACGTAACCCCCAGACCAATAACTGGCAATTCAACTTTGGCGAAGGCGTGTCGGAAGCGGTATTGGAAACCCGCGAAAACCAGTGGAGAACCAACAACTACCTGAACGAAACAGTCTACCCCACTGCAAGCAGCGTGATGACGGAACTGCTCAAACGTTATTCCATTCCCAGCGATATGCCGGAGGAGCTGTATTTAAAAGTGTTGGCTGTGTTTTCCGAAATGCAGATGAACTTGTTTAACTCGCAACCCATTGTCATTGCACAGGATGTGCCGTACGAAACCGTTATTGAAATCGAGACACAGAGCATGCTTTTGGAGGGGATGGACGTATCGGTATCCTCCAAGCGCGTTTACCCCAGAGGTAAGGTCGGCGCACAAATTATCGGCTATCTCGGTGCCATTCCTTCCTACGAAATGTATCAGGAACTATCCAAAAACGGCTACCGTTTCAATGACCTCATAGGCAGAGACGGTATTGAACGCTCGATGGAGGACTGGCTGACGCAAAACTCCTCTACCAGGCAGGGCTTTCGTGTCGTAGAACGCGACAGTTTGGGCAAAATCACCCGTACACTGGACTATCAGGAACCCAAGGACGGCAATAATGTGAAACTGACCATTCGCGACAGCTTCCAGCAGCGTGCTGAAGAAGCCTTGGCAATGAACGTAAACAAAACCAGAGAATCCCAACAGCAAAAACTGCTGGATGAACGCTGGTTGGAAAAAAACAAAGATAGAATTGTGGACAGAGAATGGGATAAATTTCCGATCAGTCTCGCCAACCGCGGTGCCATGATGGTGGTGGATATGGAAGGCAGGGTGCTTGCCATGGCAAACTACCCTACCTACGACCTTAACGCCTTGGTTGCCAAAGGCCCGGAATCCGCAGAAATCCTGACCGATCCCCGACACCTTTTGGTAAACTTTAATATACAGGCCTTGGGAACACCGGGATCCATATTTAAAATGGTAACCGGACTTGGCGGGCTAATCGAAGGCGAGCTGTGGGCAGACGAAACAATTTCCGACGGCGGTTATTTTACAAAATACAATTCCGACTTAAGTACCGCACCACGCTGCTGGCTTGACCCAAAGCGTCGCCATCTGCACGCCGACCAAACCATCATACAAGGCATAAAAAACTCTTGCAACTATTTTTTCTATGAGGTCAGTTCCCGTTTGGGAGAGCAAAGATTATACAAATACTCCACACTGTTTGGATTGACTTCCAAAACAGGTTTGGAACTGCCCGGCGAGCTGCGCAGCATCGTCGGCTCTCAAAACTCACTGTATGACCCTAACAAACCCTTAAACGAGGCAAACCAGGATACCGCTATCCCCATCATTGTGTTCAACTCCATCAAAACACACTTAAAAAACGTAGGCGCATCTCGTAATATATTTTATGACGATGACAGATTGAATAAAACAGTAAAACGTTTAATGGACATGGCGGTAAACAACAATCAGGGCATCTGGCTGGATTTGATGCGCCCGATACTGATTGAAGAGCTGAATATGACCCGACAGATGGTATATACACAGGCCATCATCGGGGACACATATAACTACCTAAATGACATCAAGTGGGGCGGAAGTCAGGTGGTGCTTACCGGTATCGGCCAGTCCATAACCGTACTGACACCTGCAGCTGTTGCTCGCTATGTATTATCCGTTGCCAACGGCGGCACTACCTACAATTTGCAGATTGTAGACTCCGTGACTTCTCCGGACGGCGAAATATTGAGCCAGAGAGTCCCTTCCATACTGCATAAAATAGATATTCCGCCGGAACTCTTACAATTGGTACACCAAGGCATGCAGGGCGTGGTAGATAACGAAACCGGAGGTACGGCAGCAAAACACTTTACCGGCTGGCCCTACTCAAACGATGTGGCGGCAAAGACCGGTACGGCCGAGGTTACGCGTATCGATTTGGAAAACAACTCCTGGTTCGTAATGTTTGCTCCTTTTGAAAAACCCGAGATTGCGGTTGTTGTCTTTATTCCGTCCGGCAGCTCCGGCGGTGAAGGAGCCATTGCAGCGCGTGAGTTCGTAGGCTGGTATATGGATCAGCGCGGAACCGAATCCAAAGAAATTGGCCTGCCAAGCGGTAATTCACTTGCCCCGTAATGTTACAATACTCGCTTGATTTTTTCTTATCAAAGAACTATACTATATTAGTAATTTATTATGCAAAATAAAAATGGAGGCTACTACATGAAAAAAATAGTGTCATTGCTATTGGTTGTCGCTTTGTGTTTGACAAGCTTCGCTGCGTTGGCACAGGAAACCACCCTGGCAAATGAGAAGGACCGTAAAATCAGCGGTGTGAATAAAGCTGCCGATGGTTCGTATAACGAAAACCCTATCATTCCCGGTGAAAGCCCCACCACAGGACTACCATGGGATGACCTTGGAAACTACCAACCCATGCTTGTGCAAATCAGTACATCTGAAGGTGGTATCGGATACCGTGCGCCATGGGGAGCGGAGTTTGCAGACATCATATACGAGTCTCCATTATATCGTTCCGGTGTAACCCGTATGTCTTTCCTTTTCAGCGACGTAATCCCCGCCTCTGCCGGCCCTGTGCGTTCTGCCCGTGTGGGACATGCTTGGTTGCGTGAGGAATGGGGTGCAGGATTTTTGTTCTTCGGCTCTCAGGAGCTAAAAGGCAGCAGTGTAAGCGCAGTATTCCGCGCTACAGGCGCCGATAAAAAGGGTGTTATCTTTAGTGGTATCGTTGGCTCCGGCAAACCATGGGCGATGTATTATAATCGGGTACCCAGCCTGAAGGGGCCGGACAATGTGGATGCAAATGTACGCGCCATACGTGAATTGATTCCGAAATCACACGTTGCTGTTCCCCATCCGCGTCTTTTCACAGATGAATTGCCCACAGAGGGTGAAGATGCCGTAGAGATCAAGATTCCAAACGAACATAAGGATTATGTCTCCTCATTCAAATATAATGCGGCAGAAAACAAATATTTCCGTTTCGTAAAGGATCAGCCTTTCTTAAACCGTAATCCAGACACAGGCGAAACCAAAGAAGTCCCTTTTTCCAACGTGATTATTCAGCGTACCGTAGTGAAGTGGAACGAAGGAAACGGTTTGGCGCCGATTACCGAACATGTAGGCAAAGGCAATGCCGATATCTTTATTGGCGGAAAATACATCGCCGGATATTGGGAAAGACCGACATCCGAATCCAGAACCGTATTCTTGGATGAAAACGGCGAAGAAATCAAGTTCCAGCGCGGCAAAACATTCATATTGGTTACCACTTATGATGCGCCGGTAATGTATAAATAAACAAAAAACAAAGTCCCTATCGATTTTACGACAGGGATTTTGTTTTTTTATTAGGATCAACCGAGCGCTAAGCAGAATACATAAAAGTATACTATACTTGCTTTATGAGCGCAGGGTATTCCAAGTTTTTTATTTGATGGCTTAGATTTACGAGGCATTGCTTGATGATCAAAACCCACAGGCTTTTTATTATAATTACTTGCTATCCGTTTCTTTAAGGCTCTGATGCAGGGATGAAAACAAAATGATGTCACTGAGCAGTCGCTCGCCGTCGTAGCAGGGAACATTGACTGTTTTTTGATGAAAGCTCATGGTTGTAGTGCCGCCTCCATCCAAACCGAATGCCTGCACTGCACCGAGCTCTTTTAGAAAATCTGCCATTTGCTGATGTGTCTTGCCGGGCGAAGTTTTGGATCTGCCGTCCACCACAACCATGGCATAGGATAAAGGTCCCATTTGTGCAATGGCTGTACGCGGGCCGGGGCTTAAGCCTTCAAAAGGATAATCGCGGCGAATTTCCTGTTTTTGGCCATCGATAACCAAGGCCGGACCAAATGAAAAACTGTTGACAATATCGAATTTTTCGGTAATTTCTTTAGTGCTCGCGGAAGAAGGCGTGGGAATCAAATGAAAGTCGCCTTTGCTGTCTACTAAAAGCAAATCGCGCTTTTTTTCGTTGCTGGTGCGGAAAGATTTCCCCATGCGAACGACATAACCGGTGGAGCGCAGGCTGAAATAATCGCCGTTAATGGCCACAATACCGCCACTACGTTCAGACATTTCGGAGGTGGTGCGCAATCTTTTAAAATTTTTGGAACTGGTGGCTGTGCGCAATTGACTGGGATCGGCAATATTGACGTAGGCCACATAACACATGGATCCCTCATGCTCAAACTGCTCTATTTTTACCTCTATGCTGTCGTCTTTGTAGGTTTTATCATCAATAAAACACTCCTCCGGCGGCAGTGTCAATGCATCCAGAGTAATGGGGAGAGAGGGCAGGTTACTGCTTAAAGGAGATGCATTTTTATCCTGTGCATTGGTTTCATCAACAGACAGCGGTGGGAATTTGCTTTGCAATGCAAGCAATTCGCTTTGCACCCGTTCGCGTATCCCTTGATATTGCCCTACAAGCTTTTCTAAGTCTATATCCAAGCGCTGCAAAGTCGTAAGTGCTTTTTCCGTCATTTTTCGGACGCTGTCTGCATCCGTTTGGAGCGCCTGTTCGCTCTCCTCCAACGCATTTACCAGCGTCAAAAGCTGTACCGTAATGCTCTGCAGCTGTGACTTGGCATTGCCAATCCATGCATAGTCGGGGTTGGAATCCCCTGCCACAGCATTCGTCAAAGTAATACAAATAATGAGCAGCACAATAAGCAAAACTTTCATATATTGCCCCCTGTCTTTCCAAAGAAATTTTAGTGAATTCGTATTTATTATACAATACTTACACTGTTTTGCAAACGATTACAGCACTGCCTGCGCAAGATACTCTATTGCATCCAGTGCATTTCCTGCGTATTCGCCTTTTTTCAGCGCGGCAAGCTCACTTGCCCTGCCGAATATATAGCAGGCTAAGGCCGTTTTATGCAGGGTATCTCCCAGCACAAAGTTCTTTGCAAGCATGGCTCCCAATATACCTGAAAGGGCATCACCGGAGCCTCCCTTTGCCAAAAGCGGGCTGCCGCTGTTGTGCGTTGCATAGTTTGTGCCATCGTATATCAGACTTCTCGCGCCCTTGAGCAGAATGACAGCGCCGTATTTTTCGTGCAGTACAGCGCATGCTTTCGCATAGTCACGCAGCACATCCTCTACGGTACACCGCAGCATGCGGGCCGCCTCGCCCGGGTGCGGTGTCAAAACAAAGTGGGAAGGAAGCTTTTGCGGTGCTTCCGCCAAAATATTGAGTGCCTGCGCATCTAACACACAAGGAATGTTCGCATTTTTAGCCCGCTCTATGGCAGCACATACAAGCGCGGATGTAGTATCGCTTTGATCCAATCCGCTGCCCATCACCAGGCAATCCGCTTTCGCTATACGGTCTAAAAAGGCTTCTTCCGCAGCTTTATCCGACAGTACATGCCCCATAACCGTCGGCTCCGTCTGCTGTATAAGGCTGACGCAATGGGCATTGCTCGCTACGCTAATCAGCCCCCCGCCTGCCACCCTTGCGCCCCTGGCGGCAATGCACGCCGCGCCCGCCATGTTGCTCGATCCTGCCAATATCAGTATACTCCCCATATTACCTTTATGCGCAATGGGACTAAGTTTGGGCAGCAATGCTTGCGCGGCGGCATGGTCTATCACCAGCATGCCATCTTCTCTGTCCCACGATGCAGGTATACCGATATCCACCACCTGCAATTTGCCGATATATTTTGGAGCATGCGACAGAAAAAGTCCATGTTTGGGACGATGAAAGGTGACAGTCTCCGTCGCAACAATCGCGATGTTTTCTACATATCCCGTGCGTGCATCCAAGCCACTGGGCACATCTATGGAAAGCACCGGAACAGTGCTTTCGTTTATACTGCATATGTGCACTGCCAGTTCCTCGGATACAGCCCCTGTAAATCCTGTACCGAACAGTCCGTCCACAATCAGCGCGGCACTCTCCAAGGAAAGGGCATGCAAGGGCTGTACCTCTACAGCATATACGCTTTCCAACAAGCGGCGCATGGTTCCGGCATCATCTGTCTTAGGAATGCCGCTTGCAAATACTTTGCAGTGAATTCCGTCTCGCATAAGCAGGCGCGCCAAGGCATAGGCATCACCGCCATTGTTGCCTGTGCCGCAGAGCAGCACGCAGCATTGCCCGGGATTCACATAATTTTGGGCATAGTAAAGCAGTTGCTGTGCCGCCTGCTCCATAAGTAAAAGGCCGGGATAGCCGCTTTCTATCAGAAACGATTGCTCCATACGCTGCATGGCGTGGGGATCTATGCTATACATGTGCGTATCCTCCAATACTCAAAACGATACCATAAAGGGGCGATTCTACACATGTAAAATCGCCCCATCAAAAAAATTAAGATTCCTTTGGTGCTTGTTGATTTTGTTTTTTGCGCACCGGACGGCGATGACGTTTGGGCTGCGATTCCTTTGGAACAGGCAACTCCGCCACCTCACGCAGGGCATGATTGTTGCGCAGCGCGGCAAAAGTTTTTAAGGCGCGCAACGGCAGTGTATTTTCTTTATGGTTTTCCTTATTCTGCACCTTATGGTTTGCTTCGGGCTGTTGGGCGTGCTTTATCTGCTCTGCCTGTACGGGCTGTTTTCCTCGCTCTCCACGGCGGCGATGGTTCTGCTTACGCTCGCCTTGCTTTGGATTTGGGGACGCTTCTTGTTTTTCCTGTTTCGGCTTCACAGCTTGTTCCAATTGAGCAGGCTTTGCATTCTTTTGGCCTTTACCCTGCTTTTCGTTCTTGGCAGGCTGCGGTTGTTGGGGTTTGGATTCTTTTTTTTGTTTGGCTCTGCGTTCCGGCTTCTGGTTTGGCTTCTCCTCCTGTGAATCCGCCTTTCCTGCCTCGCGGGAGCGCATAATAAACTGCTCGAACTCGCTGAAGTTTTGTTCCGCTTTTTCTTCCTTATATTTTTCCGGATTATTGATTTGATCCAATGAGAATACCTTGATGGCAAAATCATCGTCTTTTTCAATGCGTACGGTTAGGGTTTCGCGTATGACGTTCACTTCGGTCACGATGCCCGTACCGTCGGGAGTTTCTATACTCTTACCAACCTTGGGCATAATTTTATGCATTTGCTCATAGAAATCCTGCTCATATTTGAGGCAACACATCAGTCGGCCACAGGCACCGGAAATTTTAGTCGGGTTCAAGGACAAGGACTGCTCCTTTGCCATCTTGATGGAAACGGGCTGAAAATCCCCAAGGAAGCTGGCACAGCAGATTTTTCTGCCGCAAATACCCAATGTGCCGATGATTTTTGCCTCGTCGCGCACACCGATTTGACGCAACTCTATACGAGTTTTGAACATGGTTGCCAAGTCTTTTACCAAGTCCCTGAAATCAATGCGCTGGTTGGCGGTAAAATAAAACATGATTTTGGAATTATCAAACATGGGCTCTACACGCACCAGCTTCATATCCAGGTTATGCTCTATGATTTTTTCCTTACATGCCGCAAAGGCTTCCACCGCAAAGCGATCCAGCTCCTGCTGGCGGGCGATATCCTCGGGTGTGGCGATACGCACCACCGGTTTGAGCGCGATGGTTATCATCTCGTCATCAATACGCTTTAAACCGATAATGACATCGCCCATAACCAAACCGCGTGCGGTTTCTACAATAACCTTATCTCCCCTTTTCGGCCATACGTCCTCGGGGCTGAAATAAAACAATTTACCGGAGTTTTTAATGCGAACTCCTACAATGATTGCCACTTATACATTTCCTCCAAAATATCCGCAAGCATATAGTCCAAACATGCCTGCCAACTGATTTGATTGTTCTTCATGCGTCTGGCATGCATAACATGCCCTATCAGACGCAAAAATGATTCGGTTCTGTGCTCATCTATTGCCTTTTGCCAGTGCTCCGGAAATCTGTAATATTGCTCTGCATCACAGCCGCCGGATTTCTGCATGGCCTGTTCCAAGATATCCTCATAGCGATTCAAAAGACTATCCTGTGTTTGCGAATCCATCTTGACATTGGCTGCCGCAAAACGGATAATATCCTTGACCGTTTTTACAGAAAGCAGCTGCTGCAAAACGTCATCCAGCACATCGGCTTCGTCTGCACGATTGACAATTTCTATCGCCGTTTCAATCAGCCCTGCGCTGCGGGCTGCAACAGACTCATAATCCGATGTATACTGCTTCAGGAAAGTTTCCATTTTGTTTTTTTTCCAGCGGTTTACATAGATTTTAGTGCAGCGCGATTTGACCGTAGCGATAATTTTGCTCATATCGCCGGTAATCAGGAAAAATACGACTTGCGCAGCCGGTTCCTCCAAAGATTTCAGCAGCGCATTTTGCGCCTGCTCCGTCAGCAGCTCTGCCTGCTCTATCAACACCACGCGGGGCTTTTGCAACAAGGATGTTGCACTGATAAAGGGCACAATCATCTGTTTTACTGCCGCCACACCAATGCTGGATACATTCTTGGTGGCCAGCCTCTCGTTGACGCTGCTCATGGAAATATGCAGAAAATCTACTGTTTCCTCTTTTGTACCCAGAAGCGTTTCTATAAGCAATCTACATAGCGCCAGTTGACCACTGCCCTTGTCACCGCTAATTAAATAGGCATGCGCGTATTGATTGTTTTCAAAGGCCTCTATGAGGGCATCCAAACCGGGGCTGATATCCCTAAAATCTGCCGATGTAAGTATGCTGATATCCAGCTGATTATTTGCCATAGTCTCCCTTAAAAAACAAGAAGTATACACAAAAATACTATTATATTTTACATGATTTGCGGCATAAATGCAACGAAAGTAAGAATGCTTAACATGTTGCATAATATGATATAGTATGAATGCTTGCAGTTTGAAATAACGAATTTCTGTTGATATATTTATCAAACAGACATCCACATGTATATGTCGAAACCTTATACATCCAAGTTAGCGGAGGCACCATGAAAAGACTGAAATTTGACGTAAGCGGTATGACCTGCGCCGCCTGCTCCACACGTGTAGAAAAGGCAGTCAGCAATCTGAACGGCGTAGACAACGTGAGCGTAAATTTACTAAAAAATAATATGACAGTGTCCTTTGACGAGCAAACGCTCGGTAAGGAGGATATCATAAAGGCAGTGAAAAACGCCGGCTACGGCGCAAGTGCGGAGCAAGATGCCAAAGTGACTGCCAAGAGCGACGACGAATACCGCAGCATGAAAACACGACTCATCGTATCACTGCTCTTTGGCTTACCGCTCTTTTACATCGCCATGGGTGCCATGCCGCACATGAGCTTCTGGCCTGTACCAAGTTTCTTTTTAGGTATGCAAAACGCCATGATATTGGCACTGACACAACTTTTGCTGCTGATTCCGCTGATATTTGTGAACTTTAAATACTTCAGCAACGGGTTTGCCAATCTATGGCGCAGATCCCCAAACATGGACTCCCTGATTGCCATTGGCTCCACTGCGGCGACGGTATACGGAATCTATGTAATGTACAAGGTTGCCATAGGTCTGTCGCTCAATGATATGGATATGGTGCATCAGTTTGCGCATGACTTATATTTTGAAAGCGCAGGCACCATACTGATGCTCATTACGTTAGGTAAGTTTATGGAGGCGCGTGCCAAGGGAAAAACCTCGGAAGCCATCAACAAGCTAATGGACTTGGCGCCCAAGACTGCCACTGTGGAGCGTAACGGCAAAAGCTTTGAAATCGCCGTGGAGGATGTACAAAAAGACGACGTATTGATTGTAAAAGCAGGCGAAAGCATCCCTGTAGATGGCAGCGTCATAGAAGGCAGCTCCTTTGTGGATGAATCCGCTATCACAGGCGAGAGCATGCCGGTGGAAAAAACCATAGGCAGCAAGGTTATCGGTGCAACCATCAACAAGAGCGGTTTTATCAAAATGCGGGCAGAAAAGGTTGGCGAGGATACAGCGCTGGCGTTGATCATCAAACTGGTAGACGAAGCCACCAGCTCCAAGGCCCCCATCGCAAAACTTGCCGATAAGGTAAGCGGTATATTTGTTCCGATAGTCATAGGGATATCGATACTGGCTTTCATCGTCTGGATGCTTTTGGGAAAAGGTTTTGAATTTTCTTTGGGCATTGCGATTTCAGTACTAGTGATATCTTGCCCTTGTGCGCTCGGTTTGGCAACCCCTACCGCCATCATGGTGGGTACAGGAAAAGGCGCCAGCAACGGCATACTGTTTAAGTCCGCCGAGAGTCTGGAAACTGCGCATAGCTGCGACACCATACTGCTGGACAAAACCGGCACCATCACCAGCGGCAAGCCCAGCGTAAGCGATATTGTTTCCTTTATTGATGAAAGTGAACTGCTCAAAATTGCCGCTTCCATTGAGAATTTATCAGAGCATCCCTTAGGCAGAGCCATTGTCGAAAAATACAACAGTAGGGATTTCTACGCTGTGGAAGACTTTACACAGGTGGAAGGCGCAGGTTTGATTGGACAAATCAATGGTGCAAAATACTTTGCCGGAAATAAACGCCTTATGCAGCAAAACAATATTGACATCCATACGGATACGGTCAGTGAAGCCTTGGCTATACAGGGAAAAACGCCGCTGTATTTTGCCAACGAAACGGAATTGATCGGTATCATCAGCGTGGCGGATACGCTTAAGGACAGCAGTAAACAGGCTATTCAGGAGCTGAAAGACTTAGGTCTGGAAGTGATTATGATCACCGGCGACAACGAACGAACCGCCAAAGCTATTGCCGAGGAAGTACAGGTAAACCGCTATATTGCGGAAGTCTTACCACAGGATAAAGAAGCCGAAGTGCGCCGCTTGCAGGAAGAGGGTAAAAAGCTTATCATGGTTGGCGACGGCATCAACGATGCACCCTCCCTTGCCAGAGCAAACCTTGGTATGGCGATAGGCGCAGGAACCGATATTGCGATAGAATCTGCAGATGTTGTGTTGATGAAAAGCGACTTGCTTGATATAGTAACCGCCATCAGGCTCAGTCACGCCACGATTAAAAATATCAAGCAAAATCTATTTTGGGCATTCATCTACAACATCATCGGCATACCCATTGCGGCAGGCTTGCTCTACCAGAGTTTTGGAATCAAGCTTGACCCCATGATTGCAGCCCTTGCAATGAGCTTCAGCTCGGTATTCGTTGTAGGCAACGCGTTAAGACTACGATTTTTTAACAATCAGCACAAAAGAAAAACAACACAAAAAACATTTGTCACTGTGGAGAAAGAAGAGGTAAGTATGAAAAAAGAACTGAAAATTGAAGGCATGTCCTGTATGCATTGTGTAAAACACGCAACAGAAGCCCTGCAGGCAGTGCCCGGCGTCAGCAAAGTTAAAGTCGATCTGGCAAGCAAAACAGCCAATGTGGAGCTGGACGGCGAGGTGAGCAACGAAGCCTTACGTAGTGCCGTTACGGACGCAGGATATACTGTGGTTGACATTAAATAACTTCATAAATAAAGAGGCAAGCCTTGCGGCTGCCTCTTTATTTATGAATGCCGGCTACTTTATACAAACAAAATACATCGCGCCGTTGTTATTTTATTCTTTTCAAAGTCATTTTCATAATGGAAAGCAAGCATTTTAAACCCTGCACTTTGCAATCTGTTTTCCATACTTTCCTTTGTGAACCAAAAAAACGCCGCCCCATCTCCTGCAAACAATTTTGTATTTCGTTTTCCATTGTGGCGCAGCCATACCAAACTGTGCGGATGAATACGCTCTCCATGAAAAAATCGAACAATTCGAAATACTAAGCTCACCAATGGATTATACCATCTGCTGCGATAATTCAAAACATTAAACAAGACCGTGCCCTCGAGTTCTACTTAAACAGTATGCCTTCACCATCGCTGCACGCCTCCAATATGCTGCCTTTCTTCATTAAATACTTTTCCAGCAATTGTTTTTCACTGTTTCTTACGGGTTGTTCGGCATTCCTCACCGTTTATTCTCGATTTGTTCGTATACTTTATAATTGTCTTCCATGTTTGGTTCCTACATGCATTGTATATAATATGAGTTGCTGTATATTAACATTCTATCTTGGTGCTAAAAAAATATACCTTGCAAAAATCTGCAAGGTAATAGATTAAAAATTTATTTCCATTTAAAGTTTTCTTTCCCTGCGCCCAGCTCAAAGTGATACTTCACAATACCCAGGTCAATTTTGGTGCATACGCCGAAACCTGCCGTAGCAAGTACGGTATTGCCGTCCAATATAAACTCAAATTTTTGCTGGTTCATGGCGGTTGGCGCAAGCAATGCCATCTCTACACCGTTAACAAACCAATCGGGCATATCTTCGTTCACCAGCACCACATCTTCCAATCGTTTGGAACTGTGCGGCTTTCCCGACTCCGCTCCATACCCCAACGCAATCACACACACCAGCTTTTCGTTATCCTCAACAACAAATGCTTCTTTGATTTTGCGATAGGTCATATATACCCAACAGGTATTCAGCCCGAGTGACTCGGCTGTTAGCACCAATTTTTCTCCATAGTAGCCACAGAGTTCCTCTAAATCTTTATTGCGCGGGCCAATCAGGGCAATGTAGTTGCTCACACCTTTAAAATTGCCATAATGCGCCATAAAACCATCAAAGGCCTTCGGTTCGTTGCTCACTAATTGAATATGCAAATTGCCATCCTGATTGCACTCATCGATAGCTTGCTGCAGCTTGCGAATGATTTCGCTGTCCAAGGGTTTATCCAAATAGCTGCGCACAGAATGTCTTTTTTTAATAATATCTGTATTTACCATAATTGACCTCCGATTTTTATCAGCTTATTATATCACAAAACATTGTAGTTATTCTATCATAATTATTCGCAACCATTAGAAACTACTTATTTTACTAATTTTAAATACTCCTCATAGCTGAGCAAATGTGAGGTGTCGCCCTGTACGGTAACCTTGGCCACCCAATTGCGATAAGGATTTTCCATCAAGAGGTTCGGATTTTCCGATAGTTCTGTATTGATATCCTCTATATAACAGTCAAAGGGACAAAAGATGTCCCCATCGCTTGCTACGCTGTACACACTTGCAAGAATATCGCCTTGTTTCATTGCTTTTCCCACGGAGGCAATCTCTAAACTCTGACAGTTTTTAAAGCACTCGCTTGCAAAACTGGTGATTCCTAAATATGCGGTTTGAGGATTTAAAAAATCGATCCAGACGTCGGTATTGGTAAACCATAATTTCGTATTATCCTGCATAGCCTCACCTCGTTAATCAATAAAGTATTTTAATATTGTAACCTTTTCAGAAAATATATGCAAGCACGGAAAACATATATATAACATAACAAAACAGAATGTAATCCAAATCCATGGCTTCCTATGTTGTGCATTAAAAACAAAAAATTTACACAGCGGCATTTGTACAAATTATGGCTTGTTAGTGCGTTCTGCGCGCTCCAAAAACAATCACAAATCCGCCTTTCTACTTGTATAATTCCCTTTTTTTTGATACTATTGTTAGGTAATATTAGATAAATGAGGAATCCATATGATAGACGCACGGGCATTTATTGCCGAACTTAAACGGAACATTTCAAAGGTCATTGTAGGTAAGGAATATGCGATAGAGCTTGCGCTTATCGCCCTGTTGTGTAAGGGTCATATCCTGATAGAGGATGTGCCCGGCACAGGCAAAACCACCATGGCAAGTGCATTGGCCAAAAGTTTAAACTGCAGCTTTAAACGTATACAGTTTACTCCGGATGTAGTGCCCAGTGATATCACGGGCTTTACATCCGTTAATATGCGTACGGGGGACTTGGACTTTCACAAAGGTTCTATCATGAGCCAGATTGTGCTTGCCGACGAGATCAACAGAACCTCCCCGAAAACACAGTCCAGCTTACTGGAAGCCATGGAGGAATATCAGGTAACGGTAGACGGCATAACCCATGCTCTTCCCAAGCCTTTTATGGTATTGGCCACACAGAATCCCAACGAATTTGTAGGTACCTATCCCCTTCCGGAAGCACAGCTGGACCGCTTCTTCATGCGCATCAATTTAGGCTATCCAACCATAGAAGAAGAGATAGATGTACTCAACCGCTATACCGGTACGGAGACACCGCTCAGCACATTGACTCCCGTATGCAATGCGCAGGATATTATACAAATGCAATCCCTGATAGGAAATGTGTATTGCTCCCCTGAAATCAAAGAGTATGCTGCAAGAATCGCCAAAGCCACCAGAGAACATCCTATGCTGGCACTTGGTTGCTCAACACGCGCACTCATCGCGCTGCTCAAAGCAGGGCAAGCCTGTGCTATTTTGGACGGCAGAGATTATGTATTGCCCGACGATATAGACAGCATGGTGCTTCCGGTATTGTGCCACAGAATACAGCCGACACCGGATACCAAGATGAAGGGCTATACCACCGAGCAAATAATGAAACAGATTATGGGACTTATTCAAGTGCCCATGCGTGTTTGATAAGCCATGAAAAAAGCGACCAAAAGACTGCTGTTACTCTATGTGTTTCTTCTATTCATGGCATTGTCTCTCCCCAGTATCGCCTATTGGCTTCCCCTGCTGTTTTTAACATTTTTTCTCGGCTTTGGTTTTGTCAGTGCAAACTTGGCTAAAAACACCTTGCATGCGGAACAATCCGCCATGCAGAGCAGTGTGCAGCGCGGGGATACGGTAGACATCCGGATTGGGGTTTCTTCCGATAGTTTTTTACCCATCGCCCCCGTCAAAGTATGCATAAAGGACATAAGCGGCAACGAAAACATCGTGGAGGTCAAAAGCAAATCGGAATTTGCAGTTTTTCCCTTTCGTGCCATGCATGTCGGAAGATATAATCCGGGCATAGAATATGCCGTCGTCGGCGATATTTTTGGCTTGTTTGAATACAATGTAGATCTGTCTGTCAACCAGGGCGGCATCAATGTTATCCCCCGCGTCTTTGATACGGAGGAAATCAACTTTGGCGCAGGAGACATGGGGGCCGAAACCATTAAGCGGGCGCAAGAAGATCTCAGCTCACCCGAAGCCATTCGCAAATACCAAATGGGCGACCCACTCAAAAAAATACACTGGAAGCTTTCGTTGCGCAAGCAGGAAATTGTGGTTCGGCAATATGAAGAACCCACCCTGCCAAGCACACTGATACTAATGGATGTGGCACCGCCGCACGTGAGCCAAAACGCGCACAGTGAGGTTATCGCCACGCTAAAGGATGCCGTGCTGGAGACCGCCGCATCTATTGCAGTGGATCAAATTCGACTGCAAAATAAAGTGAAGCTGCCTATACTGGGAAGCGATCCCTTTGTATTTTTGTCCAGTATGGGCGCAAATGTGCTGCTGGAGCGTCTAAGCACGGTTGCGTTTGATGAAACGGAACGCTTTGAACGCTTTATTTTTTATGAAATGGCAAATATTAAGCAGGCCGGATCTGTAGTAGCCATTACGACAAGACTGTCTTCCAACCTTGTGGAAGTACTGTCACAGGTAGCGATGAAAGGACCCATTGTAAGGGTTTACCTGGTGAGCTTTAACGCAGAAAACCCTGCGTATCAATCCATGATTGCAAAATTAGAGTCCAGGCAGGTGGAAGTTCGCTACATTATCCCGGAACAGGAAGAATATGAAGAATATTATCCCGAATATTAGAAAAAACATCATCGCTATGCTTTATGCCAGCGGTATTACACTTTCCGTGTTGTCCGTATTCAGCATGCACAGTGCCATGCTGAACAGTATACTGCTGTTGCTTGTGTTGACGGGCATATCGATTTTTTACGGTATCAATAAACACACAAAAGTAGTAACCTTCATAGGGCTTGCAGCGTTGTTGGCGCTGCTCTTTGTAACAGGTGCATTATCGGGTTTTGTATTCCATACAATACAGCTCTTTAAAGCGCTTGCTCTCTTTTTCATGGGAAGCAACAATATTTTTTTGGCCTATGCCCAGACCTTTGCCATACTAATTGCCTTGTTAAGCTTTTTCATTGCCAAAATGTTCAGCGACGAATACATCAGTTTTATTCCGATGATACTCCTGTTGATATTGGCAATGTATGTGATATTGCAAATCGGGGCTCGCCTCGACTATCTCTACACGCTGCCTGCCTGGCTGGCAGTGCTGTATAAGGCGCTCAACCGCCAACGGACGATGGATTTAAAAAGCAACATTGCCATCGCCCTGATTGTCGTTATTGCATTCGGGCTGCTTCCGCTGGCAATGCATCCGGTAAAGCCGCTTAATAATATGGCAAAGGACATTAAGGAACGCATACGCGATTATTTTTTCTTTACGGAAGAGCGGGAGATATTTTCTATTGATGATTACGGCTATTATCCTTATGGCATAGACCGCTTCGGTGGTAAACCCGAAATTGACGATTCCCCTGTACTAACCGTAGCAACAAACAAGAAACTCTTGCTGCGTGGTGTAAGCAAAGATTACTACAACGGTCTTTCTTTCCAAAACACACGAAACACCAGCCGTTATCTGTACATAAACCCCCGTTGGCGCGGTCTGCGCAGCCGCAGCTTGTTGGAAAACTATCCCCTCGGACTCAATGCAGAAGGGCTTTTGCAAGAAGATAGCTATGAGTTAAAGCTCTATACGGACATACATACCACCTTGCTGATACCGGCGTATCTACGAAAAATTGTTACCAACAAAGATATGATACCCTACTTCAACGAAACCGGCGAAGTGTTTATCACCCGTAATTTGGCGCCGAACGACAGCTATACATTTACCCTGCCCATTGTAGAAGGCGGTATGCCGGGATTGGATGTGCTGATCAACCGTTCTGCTGCGCTGGAGGATCCCTTGTACCAGGGAATCTATCAATCCTATTCACAGCTGCCAACTCACTTGGAAAATGCGCTGTATCAACTGAAAGACAGAATCATTCGCGATGAGACCGCGCCTTATGCGCAAGCCGTATCCATCATGAATTACCTGAAAAACAGCTATAAATATTCCTTGGATGTCAAAGAGCCCCCCAGAAACGCAGACTTTGTAACGCACTTTCTGTTTCAAAGCAAGCAGGGATACTGCACTTACTTTGCTGCGAGCATGACGGTTTTGGCGCGCATGGCGGGACTTCCGGCGCGCTATGTAGAGGGCTTTGTAGCCAATCCCGACAGCGATGGCTTGGCGCGTGTTACGGGTAAAGAAGCCCATGCTTGGACAGAAGTATACTTTAAAGGATTTGGTTGGGTACCTTTTGATGCCACTGCACCATCTCCTGAAAACAACCGCAACAATCCCCCGCCTCCGCCGGATGAACAGAATAATCAGGAAGACCCTACACCCAGCCCCCCGCCATCGGAAGAAGAGCCCCCGCAGGACAATGAAAATCCTGAACAAGAGGA
>JBHADM010000079.1:0-5131 GCA_041855045.1 Bacillota bacterium
AACATTTATAGAGGGAGATGAATATCATGAGGAAAAACATTGAAACGTTAATTGCGTCTGGCGTAACAGCTTACAAAGTTTCAAAAGAAACAGATATACCTAAAAATACAGCTTACAGAATCTTTAAAGGTGAAGCTTCATTAGACAATATTAGTTTGAGAAATGCTGAAATTTTAAATGATTATTTTTTAAAATTAAAAGAAGTAGGCGCACCAATTGTAGATAAAGTGTATCAGTCAGATAATGGCGATATTTTTATAAAGCATAAAAATGGATATTTATATTTCTGAGCGAAAGCAAAATATGTTTTAGTTGTTTTCGAAACATAAATATTTCGTTTTACAGCGGTGCCTTATGCAGTATAAAAAAGTACAGCAGTCGCAGCACGCCGTCCACCACCAACAGTCTGCCCACCGCCAGATTATGGTAGAACAAGGCCGCTTCCGGCAGCAGTAGAAACTGTATGCCCATCAGCGCAGTGGACAATATTTCCAGCACCAGTATGCCGTACATAAAGTGGTCGCCTTTGGCTTTTTTGAGCTTCATGATGCTAAAGGCCGTCAGCAGCAGGCAAACGATGCCAAAAAGCAGGCTGCCTATCATAAACAAGGCATGCTCTTTGAGATACAGCACTGCGCATACGATAAACATGGTAATACTGATGTATATGCGCTCCCGATTCTGCTCTATGTTCCAATTGCTGCGATACAACTTTTTAAATGTGTTGGCGCTTTGCAACAGGGCGATAAACAGCAGCATGGCCATCACGACGAACTCGATAAAATGCTCTGTGGAAAAAAGCATCGTAAAGCCCAGCAGAACCAATGCCAGACATTGAATAATCGGGTTTTTGCAAACGTTTACGATATTGTGCACCGTCTGCGGGTCTATACTCTCCAGGTGGTCTTCAAACAAGGCTTTTTCGGGCAGCTGCGCCAAAGCGATTTTGGTGACGGCGCTGGCGCCCATCAGCTTGATAAATATGGCTTCCAGTCCCTCTATGCCCTTGGCGGACAGTTCCTGCACCGTAGATCCGCCCTCGTTCATCAGCGCATCAAAAAACTCCTGTATAAAAATGCTTCTGTTTTCCAGGTTGTGCCCCTCTATCCAGTGCATAAGATTGTCGCTCAGCCATACGGCGGTGGAATCGCCCTGCTCGGCGGCGGCAAGCTTTCCATGCTCTATGCCCCAGCTCAATAGGTCGTGCTGCGCCAAGAAGTCGGCGTGAGAGCGCACAATGCTGCATGTACCCCAGCTCCTGTCATACATTCTGCCTATGATGGAAAACACCGGAATGATCCTGTGTATCTTTTCTGCCAAAAGCGAATTATCCTCCAACTGCATCACATCGGGGCATATGCCGGGGCCGTCCAGCAGGTAGATGCGCGCGATGTGGTACAAGGTGCCTTCCTCCATATGCAATGCGGCGTACAACGCCAGATTTGCACCCTTGGAGTGACCGCCTATATAGCAGGTCTTTTGTCTGTCAGGCAGCGTCTTTTGCAGATAGTCCGCTGCGGCAAGCTGCGCAGGGGTCAGCGTGCAGCTCATCATGAAGTTCTCCTTCCAACCGACCAGGCTGTTGTCCGTGCCGCGAAAAGCAATAAAACAAAAGTCGTTGTGTTCAAAACAAACGGCGCTGAACTGCATGGATTTGTTTTCGTCCACGGTGTCCACATAATGGCGTATCCTGAGTGTGCCAAAACGTCGGGATTGTACCGCGGCAAGGTATATGCCCATGTCTACACAATCATCCACAACCATTTTTATACGCGCTTCTCCCGACTCCACATAGGGCAGGCAGTCACGCAGTGCAGGCGTGTTTGGCGCATCCTCCGCAAACAGCGCACCCATATCCAGATAGGCAAGGGCACACAATACCAGTGCATCGGCATCGTCAAAGGGCTTTTGCGTAAAATCCAAATCCTGTGTCCACAGAATATAGTCTTTAATGCTGTCCATATATCCCTCCTTTGGGATAGGCTAAGGGTCTGTTTTCTAACTGTCAATCGTGGGCCTTTGCGCTGAGGCTGTGCACGCTGAGCTTGATCACTGCAAATCGGGCAAAAGCTTTTTCCGGTATATCCCAATCGCCGCGATCCGAATACTGCTGCATCAGCAGCGCCATGGCGTGCTTCTTTTCGTTCAAATCCTGCACGATGCAGATATCACCCTCTCCTATGATGCTTTGGTAGCTGGTGCTGAAGCCGCAGGCGGTCTCGGCACTGCGGATTTTGTTGCCGCAGTCCAGCTCGAATGCGGCATAGCCTGTTTGTTTTATCAAATCGAGCTTGCGTCCTTCTGTAGCGCAGTGGCAGTAAAAACATTTTGTCTGTTTGTCGTAGCCAAAACTCATGGGTACGATATAGATGCGCTCGCCATCTCGCAGGCCGATGCGCAAGACCTCGCAGGAGTCAATGATTTCTTCGATTTTTTGTGGATCAGTTACTTCCAATTCCCGTCGGCGCATAAGCCCTCCTTTACGGTTCGTCATAGTTGCGGACACTGCTCTGCGTGCAATGCGCCGCTTTGTATTCATTATAATGGGCAATATTATACAAAGCAAATGGCCTGGGGCGTTGTCGGGATGCTCCGTGCGACGTCAGAATGTCGGAAAGTCTTTGTTTACATTGCATATTATACAGCTTAAATGGAACAGCCTGCTTTGCATGCATTTGTTACAATTTCTAAAATGTTAGGTTTTAGCGTGTTTGCATCACCATGCGAAGCAGGGAGGAAGCAATCAAAAAAATAAAAAATATTTACGGTTTTTTCTGTGAAACAGAAAAATTTTTTAGAAAAATAATTTTTATATTTCTTTATTTATATTTTAAAACAGCAGGCTTATATTAAGATTTTTGCGCACAAAATATATAAAACAACAAAAAGATATATTAGCGGTATTGCATTTTCGTATAAAGAAGTATATAATCAAATACAACAACATACTATATATTTTATCCATAATAAATTCTGCCTGCGATTGCGGAATTTGTTATGGGAATCAAAAAAAAGGAGGCTACTATGAAAAAACTACTGTCATTACTGCTCGCTCTTCTTTTCCTGTGCTCCGCTTTTACGGCGCTTGGGGAAGGTACGGCGGCAGCCCCCGGCGAGCCCATCGCCAAAGGCGACGGCATCGCACCGGAAGAGAAGGTACTGTTGATGATGCGCTATGAAGACTACTGCGGCGACCGTCAGATCCCCGTATATTATGAAGATCTGGTGCGTATTGCGGGGGTTGAAGGCAAGGACGGCGGCAACGATGGCGCCAACAGCATGACGGAATACGGCGACCGTATCATTTTCTGGTACATCACAGATAGTTCCTATGTGTACTACACGTTCAGACGGACGCCGGAAGAGGACGTATGGACCACCGAGCAGTGGGCAAGTCAGAATATCGATAGAGCTAAATGGGAAGGCATAAGCGAATCTGAACTGCTGCCCTATCTGCCCAAAGCGGACACCGAAAACATGGAAGCATTCACTGCCGACTTTGTTCCCTTCATGGGCAAAAAGACCGGCCATATCAAGCTGACATACCCTAAAGGAAGATGGAATCTCAGCCCTTCCAGTGATAATGTGTCCCTAAATAACAGCTGGGCAGGGGAACTCTCAAATGTTCCTTATATCGAAATCAGATCCCAAGTATCGGAGGAGAGGGTTCATCTCAATAAGGAAAAGTTTGAGAATCTGGTGGAAGATCTGCCGGAGCGCACGATTGCAGGCGTATCCTTCAAGTGCCGCAAATACAAATATGTTTCCGAAATCATCGAGTATTACGCCAAGCTGTCCGACGATTTCTGGCTCACTGTAAAATTAGAAAATATGGAAGATCTGGAAGGAACGGAAGCCGACCTGATACTGAAATCCATCGAAGTTACTTTTGACTAAGTAAACTGTATACGGCCTGCCACTCGGCAGGTCGTTTTTACAGTGTGGCAAACGAACGGCGGTTTTGTTGCGGGTACAATCCGCGCCCTCATGGTCAATAGGGAGTACGGCATATATAATGAACGCATGCTTGTGTGCTTAAAAAATGCAGTGCTTTTCTTGGTGTTACAGGTTGTACAGAGATTGTATTTTCATATGAAAAGGTATTCCATTCGACGGCAGGCACCGATATCTATTGTAAAGCTGCCGTTTGCTCGTTTGTATGCTGTGCGGAAAGCAGTTTGTTTGCCTGCCATGTAAAGGCGCGGTTTTGATTTGAACATACAGGATATGATCGACTTATCAGAGCAGCGCGCAGTGTGAGGATAAAGGAATTGCTATTTATAATGTAACAGAATTTATCCGTTTGGGAATGAAAGGGAATAAAGTGTACAAGTATATCGTTTTATGAAAGAAGGAAGAAGCTGCGGTAAATCCGCCGCCTGTCTGTTTCGGCTCCTGATGCAAGGCAGCATTCTTTCGCTTCGGCAGTATGGCGCAAGGCTGCGCATGGCCGGATGTATTCTTAATAACATATTGTTTCTGCATGCGATATGCTGGGAGGTAGCAACATGAAAAAAATTTCTCTTTGGTTTTGTATTTTGGCCTGTTTGAGCCTTTGCCTTCTGCCCTTTGCCGGCGCAAGAGCCGCCGACATACTGCAAAAGGGCGATTCGGGCGAGGCTGTATTGGCCATGCAGCAGCGCCTGCAAACACTGGGATACTACGATGGCATGCCTGACGGCAATTTTGACGAAAAAACCGAAGATGCTCTGCTCCGCTTTCAGATGGCAAACAATTTGCTGGCGAGCGGTATGGCGGATGCCGTTACATTGCGCGTGCTCAACAGTGAAAACGCCGAACCTTGGAATGCTTATCTGACAGACTTGATACAGGAAGATTCGGAAATCAATAATCCTGCTATGCCCGAGGCTTCATTGGGATTTGCACCCAACACAACGGTACTACGCACGAAGGAAGTAGATACGGAGTTCAACACAAGAGAATATGCCGAGTTTATCGAAAGCGGCTTCCGCTCCGTGCTGACCGCCCCCCTCTCCACCTTCGCGGCCGATGTGGACACCGCGGCCTGGGCGCAGATACGGCAGATGATACTGCGCGGTGAATCCGTACCGCCCGAGAGCGTGCGTATCGAAGAAATGCTGAACTATTTCCGCTACAACTATAAAAAACC
>JBHADM010000080.1:0-10424 GCA_041855045.1 Bacillota bacterium
CAAAAATTAATAAAGCAAACCGGATACATTATATGCTATAATAATGAAAAAGATTCGAATAAAAGGAGTATGTAAATGAAAGGCATTATTTTAGCAGGGGGAGCCGGAACCAGGCTGTATCCCATTACAATGGTGACGAGCAAACAGCTCTTGCCGGTGTATGACAAACCGATGATATATTACCCTTTGTCTACACTGATGCTGGCAGGCATACGTGATATACTTATTATTTCTACACCGACGGATACCCCTAAGTTTAAAGCTCTTTTAGGTGACGGCAGTCAGTTCGGCATACAGTTGCGTTACGCCGTGCAGCCCAGCCCGGATGGATTGGCGCAGGCCTTTTTGATAGGGGAGGACTTTATTAAGGATGAACCCTGTGCTATGATACTGGGGGATAATATTTTTTATGGTAACAGCTTTTCTTCTATTCTTAAAAAAGCGGCTGTAAATGCTAAGAATGGCAGAGCTACCATTTTCGGCTATTATGTAAACGATCCCGAACGTTTCGGTATCGTGGAATTTGATGAAAATATGAAGGTGCTCTCCGTGGAGGAAAAGCCGAAAAATCCCAAAAGCAACTACTGTATTACCGGTCTATATTTCTATGATAGGCACGTTGCGCAGTATGCCAAGCAAGTACGCCCTTCCGCCCGTGGCGAGCTGGAAATCACAAGCTTAAACGATATCTACCTGCAGCGCGGAGAGTTGGATTGCTCTATCTTAGGCAGGGGCTTTGCGTGGCTTGATACGGGTACTATGGATAGTTTAGTGGATGCGGCAATGTTTGTTCGTATGCTGGAGCAAAGACAAGCCATCAAAATATCCGCGCCGGAGGAGATTGCATACACAAACAAATGGATTGATAAAGAGCAGCTTCTGCACGCGGCGGAGAAATACGGAAAATCTCCCTATGGAGAGCATCTGAGAAGGGTTGCCGAAGGTAAAATATTCTACGAAAACAGAATGTAAAACAGTTTCTATACAGTAACAACAATGGCGAATCTAATCTCAAAAGAGATTAGATTCGCCATTGTACAGCGTTGCGGTCAATGCTATAATGGCTACGTAATAAAAGAAAAAGAAGGTATAATCTATGACAGAGTCATTGGGTTTTATTTCAGATCTCGGTCTGATTTTAATTTTTACGAAAGTTTTGGGGATGATCAGCAGAAAGTTCCGTCTGCCTCAGGTTATCGGCGCCATTATGGCCGGTTTGTTGCTGGGTCCCGCAATGCTTAACATCATTACCGAAACCGAATTCATACACGACCTTTCCAAATTAGGTGTTATCGTGCTGATGTTCGGCGCAGGCATGCATACCGATATGTCCTCTTTTAAAAAAACAGGAAAGCCATCCTTTGTGGTTGCCTGCGTAGGGGTTTTGGTGCCCTTGATTGGCGGATTTCTGCTCACATGGATATGCAATCGTCCGGCTTTCCTGGATACCAGTGATGCCAGTGCCAGTGTACTGCTGCAAAACATTTTTATCGGTGTAGTCATTACCGCAACCTCCGTGAGCATTACAGTGGAAGCACTCAAGGAGATGGGTAAACTGGATTCAGAGGTGGGCAATGTCATACTCAGCGCAGCCATTATTGATGATGTGCTTGGTATTGTTGTACTGACCGTGGTAACCGGATTTGCCGGCGAAAGCGCAAATGTAGTCTGGGTTCTATTCAAAATGCTTGCATATTTTGTGTTGGCGGCACTCGTATCTCTACTGTTTCATAAAGCATTCAACTGGTATCAACACTATATCGGGCACGATCGTCGAAGACTGATGACTTTTTCGCTTGTTTTCTGTCTTTTTCTCGCATATACTGCAGAGCGTTTCTTTGGCGTAGCTGATATTACAGGCGCTTTTATTGCGGGTCTTGCCATTTCCAACACGGAGCGTCGCGAATATATAGCCCGCAACACAGAAGTGTTAAGTTATTCCCTGCTCTCACCCATGTTTTTTGCCAGTATAGGTTTAAAGGTGTCTCTGCCGTCTATGACTCCTATGGTGCTGTTATTCACGTTGTTTTTCCTTATCGTGGCAATATTGAGCAAGGTCATTGGATGTGGCTTCGCAGCCAAATTTTTTGGATACAACAAAGAAGAGCAGATGCAGATTGGCTTTGGTATGATGACGCGCGGAGAGGTTGCGCTCATCATCGCAAATAAGGGTGCAGCTACAGGGCTTATGAGCAATGTGTTCTTCGGGCCGATTGTGTTGATGGTATTGCTGACTGCAATCGTCACACCGGCTTTCCTCAAATGGTCCTTCCGTAAAAGCAAGGCGGAAGCTTTGCATGTATAATCCGAATAAGACTATCTTCCAACCGGCTTTATGGCCGGTATTTTTGTATAATCAACAGCCTGCTCTTCGCAATTGACAGCATGTACATAAAATGCTGTCCGATATGCGACGGCAGCTTATTTATTGGGATTTTGGTAGGCGTGCTTTGTGTTTGGGTATCTATATAATGGGAGGTCAATCTTGTAAAAAATACAATCATTTTTTATATTATGGTACAAAAATATACGTATTATTGGGCGAATTATGATTTAAGAAAAACATAGGATAATGCATAAATACAAGAATGGAGTGAATAAAAAAACATTATAAAAACAATTTTTTCTATAGACTGATATGCATATTAATGCTATAATGCATAAAATAAATGAATGATTATTAATCGTTTGTTTGATATAATTTTCGAGAGTGTAAAAAGGAGATGAAATAAATGGCGGTTTCTCTATCTAAAGTGAATCTGACGAAAGTAATAAAAATAAATTTTTTTATAGCCCTTATTACATTTGCGGCATACATTTTTTATCAAGAAAACGGTATAATTATAATAGGTGCGGTGTTGATGCTGGGTGTGACAATGTTCCTTTCCAAGGGAGAAACCTCGAACTATGTTGCAAAACGAATTTTACTGGCCATGCTCACCATACTTATTGTCGCAGCCATTACATTCTTTGCGATGAACGCCATACCGGGCGGTCCCTTCGATAGTGAAAAGGCGCCGGATCCGTCTATAAGAGCTGCGTTGGAACGACGCTTTAACTTAGACAAACCGATTTTCGAACAGTTTATCATATATCTCAATAATATTTTGCATGGGGATATGGGTATTTCATTAAAAAACGGCCGTTCTATTTCCGAAACGATTTTTTCTTCCTTTGTCATCTCTGCGAAGATTGGAGGAGGTGCGATACTGGTCGCTTTGTTTTTCGGTTTGGCCTTGGGTTCTCTTGCAGCCTTAAAAAGAAGTAAACTTGCAGATCGCATGATTATTTTCTTTACAACATTGTTTGTGGCTGTTCCCAGTTTTGTACTGGCAACCCTATTGATGCTGATATTCAGCTTGCAGTTGGGGTGGGTAGCGGTATTTGACAGTGCCAATCCCAACTATGTACTGCCTATTCTATCGCTTGCACTATATCCCATGAGCTATATAACGAGGCTTGTAAAGTCAAGTATGTTGGATGTATTGGGGCAGGACTATATTCGCACCGCAAAAGCGAAAGGTGTTAAAGACGCTATGGTGATTATCAAACATGCGCTCAAAAATGCGTTGATTCCTGTTATTACCTATTTGGGGCCGCTCACAGCCTATATCTTAACCGGCTCCATGGTTGTGGAAACGGTATTTACCATAGGCGGCTTGGGTACCAAGTTTGTGGCAGGCATTGTCAATCGTGATTATACGCTCATCATGGGCACAACCATTTTCCTGGCTACACTTATGGTAATCATGACGCTGCTCAGCGACTTGGTGTATAAACTTGTAGATCCGAAAATTAGCTTTAAGTAAAGGAGGCAAGCATATGAATTATTCACCGGACACGATTCCGACTAAGAAGTTTGCAAGTCTCCAACTGGATCCCACGATGTTTGCACCGGCTACGGAAGAAGAAAAAGCGCAGCACGATGTCATGCGAGAATCCACTACCTTCTTTAAAGACGGTATGAAAAAGCTCTTCAAAAATCCTTTGGCTGTGATGAGTATGATCGTGCTGATTTTGATTCTTTTTGTAATCATTTTTGCACCCATGTTTGTTCCTTATAGCTATGAGGAAATGATACGTGTTAACGGCAAGCGTGATAAATCGGCTACCAACATGGCGCCGTTTACCTATTCCAAAATGGAACAAGCCGCAATCGAGGAGGGGCAGCATATTTTTCCGCATATATTCGGTACGGATGAGCTCGGTAGGGACTATTTTATCCGCGTCATATACGGTGCGCGTGTATCTCTTTCTATTGGTCTGTTCGCCAGCATTATCGTATTGATTATAGGCCTTCTCTATGGTTCTGTATCGGGTTATGTAGGAGGAAAAACCGACCTCATTATGATGCGTATAGTAGACATTATATATTCCTTGCCGGATATACTGATGGTTATACTCTTGTCCGTTGTGTTGGATCAGGTGTTGAAGGACAAAATGACAGGCACTGTGCTGCAAAGCATAGGTACCAATATGATTAGTATATTTATTGTATTCGGGCTTTTGTACTGGGTTGGTATGGCAAGATTGGTGCGCGGTCAGGTGCTGCAAGTGAAAAGCAATGAGTTTGTTTTGGCGGCAAAAGCTATGGGAGCAAGCCCCGGGCGTATCATCCGCAAGCATATATTGCCCAACTGTATGAGTGTTATCATCATTTCAACCGCATTGCAAATCCCTTCGGCTATATTTACAGAGAGCTTTTTGAGCTTTATCGGTCTTGGTGTACAATTGCCTATGCCCAGCTTAGGCTCCTTGGCAAGCGCAGCCAGACAGGGTATGCAGAGTTATCCCTACAAACTCGTATTCCCGGCAATCACCATTTGCATCATCGTCTTGTCCATGAATCTTTTGGGAGACGGATTGCGGGATGCATTTGACCCGAAGTTAAGGAGGTAGTTATGTCTGAAAATCTGTTGTTGGAAGTCAAACATCTCCGTACTTCCTTTTTCACCAACGATGGTGAAGTGAAAGCCATCAACGACCTTAATTTTAAGCTGGCAAAAGGCACTGTGCTTGGGGTGGTGGGGGAAAGCGGCAGCGGAAAATCCGTTACAGCCTACTCCATTTTGCAAATACTGGCAGACTCGGCGAAAATAATATCGGGTGAAATTCTTTATAAAGGCAAAGATGTGACCAAGTTCAGCAAGAAAGAGATGCAGGATTTTCGTGGATCTAAATGCTCTATCATTTTCCAGGATCCCATGACCAGTCTGAATCCGGTATATACCATTGGCAATCAGCTGCGAGAAGCCATATTGCTGCATACCGACAGAACAAAGGAACAAGCCTGCGCCCGTGCGAAGGAGATGTTAGAGCTGGTTGGTGTAAACGAACCTGAAAAACGACTCAAACAATATCCCCATGAATTGAGCGGCGGTATGCGGCAAAGGGTTATGATTGCCATGGCGCTTGCCTGTGAGCCGGATATACTGATTGCCGACGAACCGACCACCGCGCTGGATGTAACCATACAGGCACAAATATTGGAGCTTATGAAGTCCCTGCAGGAAAAGTTCGGCATGGCTATCATCATGATAACCCATGACTTGGGCGTGATTGCCGATATGTGCGACGAAATTATCGTCATGTATGCCGGCTCCGTATGCGAGCGAGGCACCGCCGACGAGATTTTCTATAATCCCAAACACGAGTATACCAAGGGATTGATTCGATCCATACCGCACATCAACAGCGATAGGCAGCGATTGATTCCGATTGAGGGCAGCCCAATAGACCTTTTGAATCTTCCGAATGGCTGTCCCTTTGCCGCCCGATGTGAAAACGCAATGAAAATTTGTCTGCACCATAAATGTGAGGAAGTGTGGATTAATGAAAAACACATTGCGGCTTGTTGGTTAAATCACAAAGACTTTTTGGAAAGAGGGGAAGCGTCATGAACCATACAGTGCAACAAGCGACAAGCCCTCAAAAGCCTTTGGTTGAGGTCAAAAATCTGAAAAAATATTTCTCTGTAAAAGAGGATATGCTCACAAGGCTGGAGCTGAAAGCGGTGGATGATGTATCATTTTCCATTGCGCCCGGCGAAACGCTGGGATTGGTAGGGGAGAGCGGTTGTGGTAAAACCACCGTTGGCAGAACCTTAATGTATCTATATAAGCCTACCGGTGGTGAAATCTATTACGAGGGAAAGAAAATAGATGAAAAAACGATAGCCCACCATCGCAAGGATATGCAGATCGTATTTCAGGATCCCTATTCCTCACTCAATCCCCGAATGACCATTGCCGATATTGTCGGCGAGCCTTTGGATATTCATCAGCTTTATAAAACCAAAAAAGAGCGGGAGGAACGCATCGTAGAGCTCCTGCAAACGGTCGGGCTCAACGGCGACCACTCCAGGCGCTATGCCCATGAGTTCAGCGGCGGGCAGCGGCAGCGTATAGGCATTGCAAGAGCCTTGGCTGTAAATCCGAAGTTCATTGTCTGCGATGAGCCGGTATCGGCGCTGGACGTGTCAATACAGGCGCAGATTATCAACCAGTTTGAGGAACTGCAAAAGAAACTTGGTATAGCCTATCTCTTTATTGCGCATGACCTGCTGGTTGTGCAGCATATGAGTAAGCGTATTGCGGTCATGTACTTGGGCAAGATTGTCGAGATGGCAGATGCCGACGAAATCATCCAAAATCCATTACATCCCTACACACAATCCCTCATTTCAGCCATTCCGCTGCCCGACCCGAAAAGCACGCGAGAACGTAAGCGCATTGTTTTGGAGGGGGATGTTCCAAGCCCGTTGCACCTGCCTTCCGGTTGTGCATTCCGCACACGCTGCAGGGAGTGTAAAGCGCATTGCAGCGAAAGCATTCCGGCGCTCAAAGAAGTCAAACCCGGACACTTTGTCGCCTGTTTTGAACGATGATATAAACGCCACGCGATTTATATAGATTATTTTAGGAGGAAGAGAATATGAAGAAAATGACAGCGATAGTATTGGCATTGCTGATGCTGTTCTCAATGACGGCAGTCTTTGCAGAAGGATCCACACCGGCGTGGGGAGAGTATGATAAATTGATTGCAGAAATCAAATCTACTACAGACTTTACCGCCCGTAAGGCTTTGATGCATAAGGCAGAGGATATGCTGATGGAAACCGGCGCGCTCATGCCTATCTACTATTATGTGGATATTTTTATGGCAAAGCCGGAGTTTAAAGACTTTTATACCAATGTGTATGGCATGAAACACTTCGAGCTTGCCACCAATGGCGACAGAAAAGATGCGAAGCTGAATCTTGCCAGCGAACCCGACAAACTGGATCCGGCGCTGAACTCTTCAGTGGACGGCGCCTGCTTGGCCATTGCTTCTTTCGGCGGTCTATATACCCATGGTAAAGACGGTAAAATGGAGCCAAACTTTGCAAGCGGTTACACCGTATCTGACGATGGTCTTACCTATACCCTAAGCATTCGTGAAGGACTGAAGTGGAGCGATGATGTACCGATCACGGCTGCCGACTTTGAGTATTCCTGGAAGCGTGCAGCAGCGACAGAGACAGCCGCCGATTACAGCTATATGTTTGATGTGATCAAGGGCTATCCGGACAATCTCGCAGTAACCGCATCCGAGGACGGAAAAACTTTGACAGTTGAACTCAACAACCCTTGTGCTTACATGGAAGACTTGTTTGCGTTCCCTACCTACTATGCTGTACCGAAACATGCCGTGGAAGCTGCCGAAGGTTATAAAGATGCCGCCGGTAAAGTGGTCAACCCTGGTGCATGGGCAAATGCAGCCGGATTCCCGGTAAGCGGTCCGTATAAGCTGGTGGAGTGGAATCATGATGTCAACATGATCTATGAGAAAAATCCGAACTTCTGGAATGCAGAAGCAGTGAATCTCGAAAAATTAGAGTTCATGTTGCAGGCGGATTCTACCGTTAGTTTTGCAGCATATGGTGCAGGCGACTTGGACTTCATCGAGGATGTACCGACAGATGAAATCGCCAAAGTGAAGGACGGCGGAGAATTCTATGTAACCAACCAATTAGGCACTTACTATGTTGTATTCAATGTGAAGAGCAAAATCTTTGAAGGAAAGACCGTAGAGCAGGCAAACGCGATGCGTAAAGCGCTTTCTCTCCTGGTAGACAGAGATTATATCGTAGAGGCCATCACACAGTCAGGTCAGGTTCCTGCAAATGCATTTATTCCGGCTAAAATGGCAGACGGCGTCGGCGGTGAGTTTAAAGCCAATGACGATAGCTACACCTATCCGGTGGCAGACGAAACAGGCTATTTCTCCACCGCATTTGATGAGGCAGTGAATATTCCTGCTGCCGTAGAGCTTTTGAAAACAGCCGGATTTGAGTTTGGCGACGACAATAAACTCTCTGCAAATACACCTTTAAGCTTCGAGTATCTGACAAATGCAAGCAGTGCACACGAAAAAATTGCGCAGGCATTGCAGCAGGATTTTGCAGCCGTCGGCATCACTATGACCATCAAGTCTATTGACTGGAAGGTATTCCTGAACGAAAGAAAAGAAGGCAACTATGATGTGGCTCGCAGCGGTTGGGTAGCAGACTTCGACGATCCGATCAACATGCTTGAAATGTGGACCACCGACAGCGGTAACAACGACGCACAATTCGGCAGATAACTAAATTATTTAAAAAAAGCAGCGCGTGTGCACGCGCTGCTTTTTTACGGGCAATCAAAAATATCAAAAAACTGATCAAATCGGCTGGCAAAAACGATGCGAAATTTTAACCGTTTTCAAATGTGAAACGGCCTAAAACATCCAAGAAAACAACAGTTTTATCTTGTTTATAGAAAACGGGGATATGGTTTTGTAAAAAAGAGCCGGTTTAATACTTTGTGTTTGTGGGTTGCAAAGGTGATTTTTCCTTCCAAAAAACGAATCTTTCAAAAAGCAGGGAAGCAGTATTTATTGTTTACATTGCATTTTCATAAAAAATAAGATATGCTTAATATATTATAAGTGTAGTTGACGAGAGGTTTGTTTATGGACGCCAAAATTTTAATCAACAAAGCGATAGAGGCCATGCAAATGTCCTATTGCCCATACTCCAATTTCAAAGTGGGCGCGGCCTTGCTCGCCAAAAACGGTACGATCTATCAGGGCTGCAATATAGAAAGTGCATCCTATTCACCCACCAATTGCGCCGAACGCACCGCTTTCTTCAAAGCGGTGAGCGAAGGTGTGCGCGATTTCGACGCCATCGCAATTGTGGGCGGCATGCATGGCGAAATCACTGCTTTTGCTTCTCCTTGCGGTGTATGTCGACAGGTGATGATGGAGTTTTGCAAACCCGAAACCTTTCAAGTTATTGTTGCAATAAATGAAAATAACTATGTGCAGTACACTCTGGCAGAAATGCTCCCGCTGGGTTTTGGACCCAAAGATTTGGGAAAATAGGGAAAAGGAAATAGGAGCGTCGTTGACTGTTCAACGGCGTTTTTTTTAATGTTGTTTCTAATACTGTGATTCTTAAATTTTTTATAAAAGATACTTTTTATAATGTATGATCGAATTTGCGAAATTTCGCAAAAAAACCAATAAAAAAACACAAAAAAGCTTGACAGGAGAAAATACTATGTTATACTATCAACAAGATGTTATATAATGTCATATCCGGATATGATGAGTCGACACAGATTAGCATCTATTTCATACTGATTGGAGGACAGTATCGTGAAACAAAGTGAACAAATACAACAGGCATTGCAGGCGGTATCCAAGAGAACTATTAGAGAGATATACTTTGTAGCTTGCGGAGGCTCTAAGGCAATTTTTGAACCTGTTCAATATATTTTTGATTTGGAGACAGCAATTCCCGCTACGGTGTATAGCGCAAATGAATTCGTACATCGCGTTCCCAAAGCCTTGGGGAAGGAGAGTCTTGTAATAAGTTGCTCGCATAGCGGCAATACACCCGAAACCGTTCAGGCAACGAAGCTTGCAAAAGAGAAGGGAGCTTTAACCATCTGTTTTGCATTTAAAATGGACTCACCTCTGTGTGAAGTGGCGGAGCACAGCATTGCCTATACCTGGGGGCCGGAAGCTAAGCCATCCGAATCGAACAATGCCGCTTTACTTGCCTTGACATTTGGGATACTAAATGTACTTCAGCCCAACGAGAAATATGTCAGGGGAATGAAAGCGGTAGAAGCTTTGGACATGGTAATATCTAAAAATAAGGAAAATATGCTACCAAAAGCAGAGGTATATGGTAAGACAAATAAACGTGAGAAGATCATTTATACGCTCTCCTCCGGTCCATGTTATGGTGTTGCATATTCCTTTGCGGAATGCCTATTGATGGAAATGCTGTGGATACACTCTCAGCCGATACATTCCGGTGAGTTTTTTCATGGACCGTTTGAAATCACCGACTATGATGTACCATTTATCGTGATGCTGAATACTGGAGAAAC
>JBHADM010000081.1:0-2774 GCA_041855045.1 Bacillota bacterium
AAAAAGAAAATATACCCAATAAGAAAAATCACTATGAAACTCTTTAAGTTTCGGTCACTCTTTGTGCGGTTTATCTTATCCACTTTGATTTTCTCGTTTAAGAAGCTCTTATTCATCTTCCAGATCCTCCTCCCCGCTCTCCACATTCTTGCTGTAATACGGGCGATATACAGTGAGGTCTTTTTTCAGCATTACGGCAATACTCTCATAGTGCTTTCTCCCTTTGTTATATCGGGATGGTAGAATAAGATACACAGCGCAGGCAAGCGAAAAAAGCATGTACGGAATAAATAAAAGAACGTTTACTGCATCCTTGAACATATATGCCAAAATCAAAAATCCCACCAAAAAGAATAGATCGGATAGGTTTAAGTGTTTGGTTGCCTTGGTTTTAGAATCGATATTTGTAATTACATTTGTATTGGCCATTCTATATCCTTTCCGAAAGAAAAAAGGAAGGCGGTGCCTTCCTTAAATCTCTACATCTTCCGTTCTGTTCTTTTCCGGATCAACATATTGGGGGATCTCTGCACTAGGAAAATGCTGTTCAAGTTCCGCGATCTGGAGTTTTGCGATATACGTCAGTCCTTTAATCAGTTCGTTAAGCCGATTTACCATTCGTTCATTTTGTTCCATAATGATTCTGTTCTGTTCGATAAGAGTATTGTGCTGTTCCTCATACGTCAGAAACAGCCGAGTATGCAAATCCCATGCCATTATTTTTTCTCCTTTCTCGGTTTCTTCTTTTCATCTGGCTTATTCTTTTCAAGTGAATTATACACCTGCATTGCCTTATCATAATTCTGTTGTTTGTATTCTGCTCGTGCATTCGGAGATGGCGGCTCTGGCTTTTCACCTTTAAACACTCTGTCCATGTGAGCATGCCAATCCTTACGCTCACCGGCAGATGCCGATGCATCAGGAGCTAGCCGTTTAGACAGCTCTCCGGCTGTATCCGTAAACCCTTCGATTGGGCTGGATTTACTTTCCCCCGAAGCAGTCTGATTCATGAAGTCAGGAGACCATCCTTCACCGGCTTTAGTTGCCATCTCGGCACCTTTAGCTGCCAATCCGGTTTTATGTGCTGACGCATCTGAAGATCCTCGGCTATTCGCTTCCTTGTTTGTAGATCCCATCTCGGATGTACCCTTTCTATCCTTCAACTTGCTGTACGTCTTGCCGGCCGCACCCATGATACCACCGCCCGGATCGCCCTTTTCTCCTGCTCTAAACGCCCTGTGTGCTTGCGAGAGAGTATTGTTCCCTGTCACTGCACTTTTTACTGGATTCACAAGCGCACTTTTTGCCATGAAGCCTATACCCATAGCTCTAGCCACCGACGATTGTAACCCGGCATCCATGCCAAGAATCCGCTGCGCTATATTCGGGCCATCTATAACAATATATGCAACGAATACCAAAAGTAGACCACGGGTAAGTCCATCTGATTTGGATGTAATGTATGCTGAAAATATACTATATAGCTTAATGGACAATACAGATATGCATAAAGCTATGTAGGTATCTCGAATAAACCCAAGAATCTGCTTCATGCGCTCTCCTGATGTAACTACTCCGGCATATACATACGAAAGAATTCTTGCAGTAACAAGCTCGTATGCGAGTCGCATATTTTTGTAAGAGAGTCCCAGGTAAAGAACAACTAGCGATCCAAGTTCGAGTATACATGTCCAAAAATCAAAGGTGTACCTATAGTAGAATTCATTCCCAAGAGTTGTACCTAAAACACCCGGATAATTCTCTACCAAGTTCCCACCTAGGTATCGATACTGGATAACGTTGTTAAAATCGTCATTCCATCCATACGCGTTCTTACCTACGCTTTCGTCCTTCCAATTTAATGTTTCCGTGTAATCGATACGCTTAAACGTATTTTTGTTTTTTATCGCCGTCTTCGCACCACCATACTTTTTGATGTTGAGTCCTTTCGATGCATTAAGGTTCTGTATTTTCGCTTTATTCTCGATTTTAACCAAATCGAAAATATTATCATTAACTGTTTCATACGCAAGCTGTGACTTTGATGTATCATATATCCCATTTTTAAAAGATGTCACAAGTCCATTGGCTGTCGAAAAAAGCCAAGCTGAACAGCTAACAGCAAGAAAGAAATATATGAAGTGCGTTGCTACCTGTGGCTTGTCTTTCCTCACCATCATTGATATGCCGAGTATCATCACGCAAAGAACTGTTACAGCCACAAGAACCGGGCGCAGCATCGTCAAGATTCCGTTTATCTCAGGATAATTCGTCAGATCGATAAATCCAAAGGTCTTATCATACACCGTCTGACAAGCATCAACGAGCTTGCAGGCAAACTCCGTTATACCCCATGCTACCTTTCGTATACCACTACCGATCGCACTACTATTCTCAAGCAGATCAGCATTGTTCATATACCAGCTCTTTCCAAAGGTGCTCTGTATTTCCGACTGTTCTGCAAGCTGTGCAAGTTCTCGATTTCCCGTAGCAGCAAAAGAAAAAAGAGGACTTCCCACCACCATGCCAAGAACAAGAAGCATCTTCCTATACATTTTGCATGCCTTAACCTTTTCTATCATCTCTTCTCCTTATAAAAAAGCAGCATTAATTTTAGCGTGCCACACCTCAATATCTGATTCCTGATAGACATTACCATCGAAAACTAGTTTTTCGTTCCCAATGGATACCTCATGTCTTCCATTCAAGCTACTTTGCGTGCCGTTTATGACCTTGATCTCATGAGGTGAAACAACTTCATAATTCCCCCACTC
>JBHADM010000082.1:0-3776 GCA_041855045.1 Bacillota bacterium
AACAGCAGCTAAAAACTTCTTCTCAGCAGTCTTTGCTCTCGATTTTTTTGCTTTGTTGCGTGCAGTCTTAGCGTTAATAACTGAAATTCTCTTTTTAGCAGATTTTATGTTTGCCATACTTCCTCCTGTTTTTATGCACGAAAAAAATTATATCACGATGGAAAAGTTGTTGCAATGATTATTCGAAGTGATAAAGTTAAGTTTTTGTATTATTTGACCCCGAGGCGATGGTGTTATATCATAATCAAAGAAATGGAAAGGAGCTTGTCATGAACAGGGCAATAATTGTTGTAGCAGACAGTGTGGGGATTGGTGCGCTTCCTGATGCGGCTGATTTTGGAGATTCCGACGCAAATACGCTGAGAAGCGCTGTGGAAAAATCCGGAGTGAAGCTTCCTGTTCTCAGTCGACTCGGTATGGGATGTATAGATGGGGTTGACTGCCTGCCGTGCTGCGGAGATTTAGCCGAAGGGGCATTTGGCAGAGCTGCAGAGGCGTCTGTCGGAAAGGACACAACCACAGGTCATTGGGAAATAGCCGGGGTACACAGTTATGTTCCATTTAATACTTATCCGAATGGTTTTCCAAGCTGGGTGATAGAAGAATTTGAACGCAGAACCGGCAAAAAGACTATTTGCAATATGCCTGCTTCAGGAACGGAGATATTAAAAGAACTTGGAAAGCGCCACATGGAGACGGGCGAGCTCATAGTGTATACGTCTGCGGACAGTGTGTTTCAGATTGCGGCTCATGAGGATGTTGTTTCGCTCGATGAGCTTTATCGATGCTGCGAGATTGCGCGAGAGATACTTACTGGCGAAGTAAGTGTTGCGCGGGTCATAGCAAGACCCTTTATAGGGAGTTCTCCGGTTTTTGAGCGGACGCCAAACCGCAGGGATTACAGTGTCAAGCCCCCGGAAAAGACGCTCCTCGACTATGTTTTCGGCGCAGGGCTCCGTGTGGCGGCTGTCGGAAAAATCTCTGATATATTCGACGGCGAGGGGATAACTCACAGCATTCATACAGTTTCCAATATGGATGGGATGGAAAAAACGCTTGAATGCATGCGGCAAGAATTCAGCGGACTCATATTTACAAATTTGGTAGACTTCGATTCAAAATATGGGCACAGGCGCGATCCTGCCGGCTATGGAAAGGCGCTTCAGGAGTTTGATTCAGTTCTGCCGAAACTTATGGCGGCGATGCGAGGTGGCGATTTGCTGATAGTATGTGCAGATCACGGCAACGACCCGTGTTATTTCGGAACAGACCACACCAGGGAGTACATTCCGATAATTGCATTTGGAGAAATGGTAAAAAAGGGGGCAAACATCGGAACTCGCAGCAGTTTTTCGGATATCGGCGCTACAGTCGCAGAATATCTCGGAGTGAAGTACGGCGGCAAGGGCACAAGTTTTTGGAAGGAAATAGCGCTTTAACAGACAAAATACAAAAATGTAAAAATATTTACGCAGGAGAGGAATATGGATATTATCGCAAAAATCAAGGAGGCGAGTGCCTATATTAGGAGTATTACAAGAGCTGTTCCGAATATTGCAATAGTTCTTGGAACCGGACTCGGCGATTTCGCATCCAATGTAGAAAACCCGGTCATTATTCCCTATGGAGAGATACCGCATTTTCCGGTGTCAACTGTAGAGGGACACGCAGGCAGGCTCGTAATCGGCGGACTTTGCGGCAAAACCGTGCTTGTAATGCAGGGCAGGTTTCATTACTACGAGGGCTATTCGCTGGAACAGGCGACATTTGGCGTAAGGGTTGTACGGGAATTAGGATGCAGCAATCTGCTACTCACCAATGCAGCAGGCGGCGTAAATGTGGAGTATAAACCTGGCGATCTTGTTCTTGTACAGGATCATATAAATCTTTCGGGCATTTCGCCGCTGCGTGGACCGAATCTTGCCGAATACGGAACTCGGTTCCCCGACATGGCGGATGTCTATTCGAGAGAGTTTAACGAACGCGTTGCGGCAGCTGCAGCAGAGATCGAAGTACAGCTACGCAGGGGTGTGTATGTGTTTATGCCCGGCCCACAGTTTGAGACAGCGGCCGAAATTCGCATGGCGCGCGTGATAGGTGCGGATGTCGTGGGTATGTCCACCGTGCCGGAGGCAATAGTTGCGGCTCACATGCGAATGCGCACGACCTGTATATCCTGCGTTACCAATATGGGTACAGGCGTGCTCGATGCGCCGATAGACCACGCCGGAATAAATGAGGTCGCCAAGCAGGCGGAATCGAATTTTACAAAAATAGTGTGTAAAATAGTAGAGATGTCTTAGTGTATATGAACATTAAAGAAATAATATCCAAGAAAAAGCGAGGGCAGCCCCTGACGGCGGACGAAATAAAGTATTTTGTAGATGGTTTTACAAATGGGAGCGTACCGGATTATCAGGCGGCCGCTCTGCTTATGGCTATATACTTCAAAGGCATGGATTCTGCTGAGGTTTCGGCGCTTACAGATGCAATGGTTCATTCGGGCGAAGTGCTCGATCTGTCCGCAATTCCGGGAGTAAAGGTCGATAAACACTCTACAGGAGGCGTTGGAGACAAAATATCGCTTGTTGTGATGCCGGTCATGGCGGCGCTTGGAATACCCGCTGCCAAGATGTCGGGAAGGGGGCTCGGACACACGGGCGGAACAATAGACAAATTGGAATCGATACCCGGCTTCAGGACCGAAATGCCGTCCGGCGAGTTTTTTGATAATGTCCGAAAGTATGGAATCGCGCTTGTCGGTCAGACGGGCAGCCTCGCGCCTGCCGACAAAAAGATATACGCTCTTCGCGATGCGACAGAATGCGTGGACTCGGTGCCCCTTATTGCGAGTTCAATAATGAGCAAGAAAATCGCCTCGGGAGCAGATGTGATAGTCCTGGATGTCAAGGTGGGCAGCGGTTCATTTATGAAGACGGAGGCAGAGGCGAGGGAACTTGCGCAGACTATGGCTGCGATCGGCGGAGCGCTTGGCAAAAAGACCGTGGCAGTGCTGACTGCGATGGAGCAGCCGCTTGGGCGCGAGGTCGGCAATGCCTGCGAGGTGTTTGAAGCGATTCAGATACTCCGTGGAACGGGCGAAAGCGATGAGCTCGAAGTTGCGATAAAGATCGCCGCTTATATGGCGTATTATGGCGGAAAGTATGAGAATTTGACCGAGGCAGAAACAGCAGTAGCAGATGTCATAGCAAACGGCGCGGCGTTAGCTAAATTTGAAGAATTTATAAAAATTCAGGGCGGCGATTTGGAAAAATTTTACTGCAATTACGGTTTGCTGGATGCAGACGAAAATATGCGCAGGCTTTCGGACAAGGTATCCTATGTGATTGCTGAAAAAAGCGGTTATGTTTCCGAACTTGACGCCGAAAAAATAGGTCGCGCCGCAATGCTGCTCGGAGCCGGAAGGCTCAAAAAAGACGATAAGATCGACCATTTTGCCGGGATACGGTGCCTGAAAAAAATTGGCGAATATGTAAATGAGGGAGAAGCGGTATTTTTAATGAGATCCAATGTGGAATTTGAGTCCGCTGCGGAGCTTCTGCGGAATTCTTACAGGCTGTCCGATTTGCGTGTAATTCCGGGCGCAGCGATACTTGGAGTAGTAGAACAGCAATGAGCGGCGCTGCAATGCATTTCAGAGTCGGCGAATTCGAGGGGCCGCTCGATCTGCTGCTGCATCTTGTCAGAACGGAAGAATTTGATATAGATGCGCTGCGGTTGCTCGACATTGTCGAGCAGTTCGTCGCCGTGGTTTC
>JBHADM010000083.1:0-13221 GCA_041855045.1 Bacillota bacterium
CCCCTTTCGGCGCAAGAACTCTGCAATCGTTGTTCCAATCGTTTTTCATATAAACACGGTGCATACAATGAGCCCCTCGCATGGAGGGGCCAAGAAACTGGTTCAAATTTTGGAGATGTATCGCTATGTCGTATTTTGTATATAGCTACATAATATAGGAGACAAACTCCCTTAGTACAGCTGTCCGTCCATATTGATCAGCTTTTGCACCAGCTCATCGTCCGTTTGGGTGCATTGTTTTACAAAAAACAGAAAATTTATGCATCTTTTTTGTAAAAATACGGCTTCCAGGACGAAAACATTTACAAGTGCAACAAAAAAAAGACGGCCCAAGCCATCCTAAAATAAATACCGCTGCTCGTATTGAGCAAACCCGCAGCACATGCTGCAACGCTTACTGCTGCTTCCTTCCGGACCTGACAGGGTTCACATCTTAACATCGCACAGGACTCAATGGTCATCACAACGGCATAACTATCATACCTTATGTTTGACTATTTTGCAAGATATGCGCTGTGAAAAACCAAAGGCATCTCATACCGCTGTTCGCCAAACGACGGAAACTATGATATACTGTGTAAAAAGGAGGGAAGCATATGGATATCATAGCATTGGGATTATTCCTTATCGTGGGACTGACGCTGTTTTATCAGGCCTATCGCCTCTTTCAGGGCAACCGCAAGGTGCTGCACGACTACCATTACAAGGGTATACATGAGGATGCGCTGCAGGGTTTTCAAAAAGATGTGGCAAAATCGCTCTGTGTGCTGGGTTTCTGTATACTGTTTTTCGGCGCCGGCAGCATACTGCTGTCCTTCCCTTGGCTGATGCTTGGCATGATTGCGGGATTCATCATCGCCATTACGCTCCTTGCCCGCGCACAAAATCGTCATCGCAGCGGTGTCTAAATTTTATGGAATACGTTGTTGTTCCAAACTCTTTTTGTGATCTACCCCCCACAAATAAAGAAAATCATGAAATGACTTTGCAAAAAAACCATAACAATTATTTTGTTTTATAATATATCTTTATTCATTTCCATAAAAGCGCTCAATATTTAATACAAATATTATAATGCTATGCAAGTTCAAGCCTGCTCTCGGCTTGTTTTTTTGTTAATAAACAATAAAATTGCAAAAAAATTTGTTTTTTATTCATATTATAGTAGTATATTTCATTATTTTGTCATAAATTTCGGCAGCCGCAAATTCCTTGTACATTCTATGCAAATCAGCTGAATATCTGACTATTGCACAATTAGAATGAAAATGTTTAACTTGCTTTTTTTTCAATTTTGCGTATATAATGTTAACTGATTATAATAATTTACAAGAAGGAGCGTAGAGAATTGAAACAAAAATTCTTAAAAATGCTGCTGGCAGCACTGGCAATTCTTTGTCTTGGCCTGTTGATAGCATCCCATACGCTCGCAGAAAGCCCTATTGTGTACAATGACATCTCCTATACGATATTGGAAGACGGCACCGCCGCCATCGTCGAGCACAGAGGCCAGGGCAGCGACCTGATTATCCCGGAAACGGTAGACGGTTATACAGTGAGCACCTTAGGCGACAGTCTGTTTCAAAACCGCTCCGGTCTGCTGGAAATTCACTTGCCCGATGGGATCACGCGGATCGGAAACCATGCCTTTGAGGGCTGTACCGGCCTGCAGGCACTCCCTTTGCTGCCTAACCTGACGCATATTGGCGACTATGCCTTTGCCGACTGCGCCTCCTTGGAGCGTGTTGTGTTCAGCACAAAGCTTGCACATATCGGCGAATACGCCTTTGCAAACTGCATGAGCCTGCCGAGCGTAAAGCTGCCAAATGCATTGACCGCACTGCAAAAAGGAACGTTCTTTTCCTGCAGCAACCTGCAAACGGCAGATTTGGGAATCTTTTTGCAACAAATTGGCGAAGACGCCTTTGCGCAGTGCATAAACCTCCACAAAGTATGGTTCCCGCAAAGTTTACAAGAGATTGGCAAGGGCGCATTTTTTCAATGCGATTTACAGAGTCTGGATCTGCACATGGGGCTGCGCCGCATAGGCGAGCGCGCCTTTGAGCAAAACCACAACCTGATGCTCGTAAGCCTTGGTGAAGGCCTGCAAAGCCTGGATATGCGCGCGTTTGCGCAGTGCAATTCCCTGCTTTCGGTCAGCCTGCCAAAAAGCCTTACAAGGATAGAAAACAGTGTATTCGACGGCTCCGATCAGCGCCAAATACACTATGCCCCTGCAAACAGCTATGCCTATCAATGGATGAGAAAAATGAAATATGCCGTGCAGGAAAGTTTCCTCAGCAAAAACGGTCTTTATCTATACAGCATCCAAAAAGGCAATGTGAACATACTCCGCTATTTGGGCGAAGAAAGCATTGTGAGCATAGAGCCTGTGATCGATCATTTCCCTGTGACCAGCATAGGCGTCGGCGCATTTTGCGACAGCGACTTCCTGAAATCCGTATATATTCCGGATTATGTGCAGGTGTTGGGCGAAAACGCATTCAGTCACTGCATTGCCCTGCAGGAAGTGCATCTGGGATCGGGTTTGCGATCCATCGAGCAGGAAACCTTCTATGACTGCCGTGCCCTCAAGATTGTCAGCATCCCTGCGAGCGTAAAATACATCGGTGATTTTGCCTTCTATGCCTGCCCCATTGAAGTCTACCACATCGAGCAAGGCTCCTGGGCCGAAGGCTGGGCCATCGTCAACACCTACGATTACAGATACATTATGTACCAGTAATGAGATAATAGATTCCTAAAGCGAACCACCCTCCGCAGCAGCAGAGGGTGGTTTTTGATTTGGGGGTTAGGGGATAAAGCAATACGGCTCATGTAAACAGAGATGTAGTAAAGTTGACTGAGGGCGTACAATCCCTACATTCGTTGAATACACTATCTCTTTCTGTTGTTTTTATGATACTTCTCGATTTCTTTGAACTTCTTTATCTTATTCACCAGATAGCTTTGGCTGTCGGTGGCATAGTCGTTTTCGGCCTTGAGCTTCAGGTAGGAGTTCCAGCGCGCTGCCAAAAGCGAGCCGTTGTCCAGCGCCTGGCGTATGGCGCAGCCGGGCTCCGTCTGATGCCGGCAGTCACGAAACCTGCAGTTGTCGGCAAGGGATTCTATCTCTCCGAAGGCCTGGCTGATGCCTGCTTCACTGTCGAGCATGCCAAGTTCACGCATACCCGGTGTGTCGATGACCATGCCTCCGCCCGGCAGCAGTATCAGCTCCCTGTGGGTGGTTGTATGCCTGCCCTTATCGTCGTTGCCCACGCCGCTTGTGCGCAGGCTGTTTTCGCCAAGCAGGCAGTTTATCAGCGTGGATTTGCCCACACCGGAGGAGCCTATGAACGCGACGGTACTGCCCTCACTGATATAGGGTTTGACGGCTTCATATCCCGACGCCTCCACAGCCGTGGTCACCAGTACATCTGCACCAAGCGCAACGGAGGATACTTCCTGCAGCTTTTCGTCTGCATCGCTGCAAAGATCGGCTTTGGTCAGCACAATAACAGGGCGTGCATGACTCTCCCATGCGATGGACAGGTAGCGCTCCAGCCGACGCAGGTTAAAATCCCTGTTCAGTGACATGCAGAGGAATATCGTATCCACATTGGCGGCGACTATTTGCTCCTTGCTGACATTGCCGGCGGCCTTTCGGATGATGCAGCTTTTCCTGTCCAATATCTGATGGATGATGGCATTGCCGCCCTCGGCATTCCAGTCCGCCATCACAAAGTCGCCCACGGCAGGGTAATCGGATACCCTTTCGGCGCCGTAGCGCAGCTTGCCCGATACCTCCGCCCATTTTTCCCCTTGCTCCGACGCGATTTGATACAGGGTTTTTTCCTGCGACAGTATGCGGCATACCGTCCACTGCGGATATTTTTCTGACAATTGCTCAAAATGCGCCGACAAACCATAGCTTTTCACGTATATTGACCTCCGAAATGCGGAAACAGTCTTCCTGTGCGGATCGCTCTTCCTTTGCTTTTCATTATAGCATTTTTCAGGGTGTATGGGATAGGAAATCTCAAAAGATAGGCTTCTTCGACAAAAAACACAAGGAGTATTCAGAACAATACACAAAATTTATTAGGCATACAGACAAAAGAGATCCTCTCCTTTGCTGCATCAGTATTGGATTTGTTTGCCCAGGTGTTTGCTATGGAATATGATAATAAGGAATCCAGAAATGCTTGCAACAAACACGAACATCGAAAAACCGGAGCGTCAGCGAGGCTCTCCTGCAAGGGAATCCGGCACTGCAGCGATAGCGGAAGTGACTGAGGGGTTGGTGTTGGAGTATACGATTGTCTGATATGCAAGGGGCTTCCGCATAGCAATGTTGACATATGTGTGCCGGCGATTCTATCGTCAAACTACCTTCAATCCCATATTTTGGTTGCCTCCAAATATGATTTTATTTTATGTTTTTCACGGTTAATGCCGTCCCTCCTCCCTTCTACTCGAAGGAGGCAGGTATACCTTTTCTTTTTGGACTGAAATATTCCCGTTTATTTTATTTTTTATTTCCTGTTCCTCCACAATTCAAAATCCCATCCCGAATACACAGGGATGGGGCAAATTTTATTTGTACGTTACCTCAAATCCAGCCTCATCTCACAGGATATATCACCCTCGTTGCGGTACTTTTTATCCAGTGCGGGCCCGCAGCTGTTGCTGCCTATACCTGCCATGAATATGTCGAGTATGAGATGCACATAGGGGGACTGCTGCAGCTCGAAGTTATGGGCTTTGGCGCTGAGCTCCTGCACGCTGTAATTGCTTGCATTGAAGGAGAAGCCGCCGGCGCTCTGGACATGCAGACCGTTTCCTGCGCTGTCGGCAAGCAGAAGCTCCCTTGTGCCGTAGTGGCTGCCATGCTCCTGCGGCTTGATATAATCTACATACTGCGCGCCAACCGTGCTTTCAAACGCGCCGTAGTGGCTGGCTTGCCGTTTATCTATGTAGCTCTCATGGGGGCCGTAGCCGGTATAGCGCAGCTGCTGCATTTGCTTATCCAGCAGCAGCTCCATGCCAAGTCGGGGCAGATACGGCAAATCTTCCGGCTTATGGGCATGCACCTGTATATCGACAATGCCGTTTTGGGCGATACGATAGCATATGCTGCCCTTGAGCATGGTGTACATGCCGGTGGGTGCCACGCCTATGGCGGTTTCTATAATCAGGCAGCCGTCGGATTCATAGACCTTAGTGTCGTATGTACGGAACACTTCCTTTTCCAGGTGCGCAAACAGCCATTTTTTCTGTATATACATATCGTTGTCTACGGGTGCGCGCCAGGTGATGAACTTTGCCGGCTTTTGCAGCAGCTCTTTGCTGTGCAGCACGATGCTGTCAAAGCAGGCGCTGCGCTTATTGTATACCAGCACAGCATGCTCGCAGGCAATATGCACGGAAAAACGCTCGTCCGTATAGCTCGGCACGCCGCTTTCGATTTTCGGCAGCTTTTTTGTGTCGGATATTGTCAGCTGCTCCACACCCAAGAGATGGCCGGCTTTTACAAAGTGGCTGTCCTTGGCGGCAAAGGTTTCGACCAGTATATCAATCCTGCCGTCAGTCTTTGCGATGCCGTGCAGCGGGAAACGTTTTTCCTGTTTGGCATCAAGACCACTTATATCGAGCGTATGGCCGCCGGTTTTTCTGCCGTCTGTCATCACGCTGATGTGCACGCTGAAATCGTTTGCCGGGCTGAACTCCATGGTATTGCGCAGCACCAGCGCATCGCCATCCAAACGAACACGCAGGGGGCGCTGCACATTCTTCAGCTCCAGCAGGCCTGGCTTTACTTTTCTGTCGGGGCTGACCAAGCCATCCACGCAAAAGTTGCCGTCGTGCTGCCACTCGCCGAAGTCGCCGCCGTAGCCAAACTTTGGCTTACCATCCTGCTCACCCAGCACATAGGCATGGTCGCACCACTCCCATACAAAACCGCCGCAGCATTCCGGATGGCGGTCAAATACCTGATAGTAATCTTCGGGATCTCCGGGGCCGTTGCCCATGGCGTGTACGTACTCGCAGAGTATATAGGGCTTTTGATACCTGTCCTCTGCAAAGTACTCGTCTATCATCGCGGGAGAACTGTACATGCGGCTGTATACATCAAGCAGACTCGGATCCGGCGTAAAGCTGTCGGGGCATTCGTTGAAGCTCTCATAGTGCAGCAGGCGTGTTTTGTCATAGCTGCGCACCCATTTGGCGGCGGTTTCTATGTTTTCGCCATAGCCGCTCTCATTGCCCAGCGACCACATCACCACGCAGGTACGATTGTGATTCTGTATCACATTGCGGCTGATCCTGTCGAGCATGGGTGCAAGAAAGCGCGGGTCTCTGGCGCATATGCTGTAATCGTCGCGGCCGGGATGCAGCTTGCAGTCGGTTGTGCCATGGGTTTCTATATCGCTTTCGGCAATGACATAGAAGCCGTATTCGTCACAAAGGCGGTAGAACCAGGGGGCGTTGGGATAGTGGCTGGTGCGTATGGCGTTGAAGTTGTGCTGCTTCATCATCGCCAAATCCGTCAACACATGCTCCCTTGTTACGGCAGGACCGACAAAAGGGTCACTGTCGTGGCGGTTGACGCCGCGGAAACGGATGGGCACATTGTTAATATGCACGATGTTGTTGCGGATATCTATGCGGCGGAAGCCTATTTTCTCTATGATATGTTCACCGTTCGCCCAAAGATGCAGGGTATACAGATTGGGCTGCTCCGCATTCCAGAGCAGGGGCTTGCTGATAGCAAAGGCGGTGCTGCCTGCAAATTCCTCACTGTACAGCACATTGCCTGCGGCATCCTCCAGCTGTGCACGAATGGCAAAGGGCGCACCGATATAGCCACACTGTATGCTGACTTCGCCCAGCTCCAAATCATCGCTGGGCAAGGCGTGTATGCGCAAATCGTGTATGTGATTCTTCGGGCGGCTGAGCAGATTCACATCTCGGAATATGCCCGTGGTACGGAATTTATCCTGGTCCTCCAGATAGGTGCCGTCGCACCATTTCAACACGAGCACGCGCAGGGTGTTTGCGCCATCCTGTATCTGTGCTGTCACATCGTATTCCGCCTGGCTGTGGCTCACCTTGGAAAAGCCTATGAATGTGCCGTTCAGCCACAGATAATAACAGCTGTCCACGCCGTCAAATACAATGCTGTACTGTCTGTCCTCTTTATGCAGCGCAAAGCTGTGCTCATATATGCCGCAGGGGTTTTTGCGCGGCACATAGGGCGGATCGTAGGGAATGGGAAATTTTACATTGGTGTACTGGTGGCTGTCGTAGCCGTGTATCTGCCATATGCCGGGCACGGGAATATGGCCTTCGCCAAGCTCCACATCCCATATGCGCAAGTCCTCGGGCAGCTCCTCCACGCTTTCCCAGTAGCGGAAGCGCCAATCGCCGTTGAGCAGCGTATTCTGCCCCTCCGGTATATAGCTGCTGCGAAAGGGCAGCGTACCGACATGGTTTACACTCAAATCCTGAAAATAGCTTTTCATAGCATCTCCTTTATCCATTATCATGCGTTATTTCGCGTTTATTGCTTGTTTACAGTATAGCAGTGTGTATAGAGCCTTGCAAGGTAGAAATAGGGTGTTTGATGAGAGGAAGTGACGGAGGGCTTGGTGGTCGGGATAGTCTGCAAGTTGTTTGACTATCTAACAATCCCATATTTTGCCACCGTCAAATAAGACTTTGTCAATGCTTTTTTCCTCTTGATTATAGCAATAACCCACGCCATTGGGGCGATCCAACAACAGGGCAAGCCTACTTTATGAATTTACCTTTTCCCGTAAAACCGGCTGTTTTTCGTGCTTCACCTGCGTAAGAAATGTGATAATTGCATATAATAGCTTTGTTTTACATTTTTATGCGTTTTGGATGTGGTATGGATTTTTGAAATATGCTATGCTGTATGTACATACATATGTTTCTTCCGCAAAGGAGGTTGTTTATGAAAAAACTCTTTATTCTGATACTTTTACAGACACTTGTGCTGATGCTTACATCCTGCTCACAGGAGGACAAAGCACCCTTGCACTTTCAGTCATTCCAACTGATTGAGCAGGGTATGACAATCGATAAACACATCTATGAAGCCACCAAAACTGAACAAGGCGTGCTGTTGGAATACTACATCAACCGACGCAAACCCTCAGGACAAGAGGAGGAAGACAAAGAAGTGCTGTACAGCATAGCGGGAGATGAGTCGCTGTATCAAAAGCTTTGCGTACTTTTAGGAGAATGCCGTATAAAGAAGTGGCACGGCTTTAAAGGGAGCAATCCCAATATGGCAGACGGCACGCTTATGCACTTTCACGCCCTACTTGCCGACGGCAGCGTAATTGAGGCCTCTGGGCACAACCGATTTCCGAAGGAATACCAGGACTTCTATCGGCGTCTGTACGAGTTGCTGACGGTGAGCGGCGGCTAATTGCTTTTCTGTTTCTTTTTACATGCTTTTATGCGTTCGCAAAAACACGGTGTCTATGTTATAATATTGTTAGAAAATATTTTGGAATCGAGATGATGATTTGAACAAGGTTCTAAGGCAGTTTGCCATTGTGGGCAAACCGATTTATTGCGAACGCTATGGCGCAGGCCATATCAACAAGACCTACGATGTCAAAACCGACGAGAATAAGCGCTATATCTTACAACACATCAACGATGATATCTTTCAAAACGTTAAAGCTTTGATGCGCAATGTGGAGTTGGTGACGGAACATCTTGCCAAGGTCAGCCCCAAGGATCAGAAAGTGCTGCGGCTGGTACCCACGACGGAGGGCGCAAGCTACTTTGTCGACGAGCATGGCAACAACTGGCGCATGTGGAAGTTTATAACCAAGAGCGTATGCCTTAATCGCGCTGAGAGCACCGAGGATTTTTACCAGAGTGCGCGGGCATTCGGCGGATTCAGTCAGCTGATGAGCGACTTTGACGCCGCGCTGCTGGAGGAAACCATCCCATGTTTTCATGATACGCCTATGCGTTATACGCAGCTGAAAGAAGCCATCGCCGCCGACCCCATGGGCAGAGTGGCAGACGTACAGGAAGAGATTGCTTTTGCGCTGGCAAGGGAAGCCGACGGCAGCATTATGGTTGACATGATGCGGGAGGGCAAGCTGCCTTTGCGTGTGACGCACAATGATACCAAGCTCAACAATGTAATGCTTGACGAGAGTACCCGCAAGCCGCTCTGCGTAATCGATCTGGACTGCGTGATGCCCGGCCTGATCGGCAACGACTTTGGCGACAGCATACGCTTCGGCGCCAGTACCGCCGATGAAGATGAGCAGGATTTGAGCCTTGTAAATCTGGATTTAGAGCTGTACGAAGCCTACACAAGGGGCTTTATGGAGGCCTGCGGCGCCGCTATGACAGCGGAGGAGATTGATACGCTGCCCCTTGCCGCCAAGCTCATGACACTGGAATGCGGCATACGCTTCCTCGCCGACCACATCAAGGGCGATAAATACTTCGGCATCAGCAGAGCCGGACACAACCTCGACCGTGCGCGCACGCAGTTTAAGCTGGTGGCGGATATGGAAGAACACATGGACGAGATGGCAGCCATCGTAAACAAGTACAGAAAATAGATATTGTATGAGTAAGGACAGCGCAACCGAACGGGTGTGCTGTTTTTATGCTCGGGTGTAAAGTGTTGAGATTTTTTGGTTCTCTGTCAACAGTTGGGGGTAGGGAAAAATTGCATGAATAACTATGGATGTATTGTAAAATCCAAAATATGTTCTTTTGCGAATAGTTATAATGAGTGGTTGATGCATTCGGTATTCTGTATGTGACATTTCAGGTGCAGCGAAGGTGGATGAGGGCTTGGAGTCGGGATAGCCTGCAAGTCGTTTAACTACCAAGAAATTCCTCCGTCACGGCTGCGCCGCGCCACCTCCTTTTACAAAGGAGGCACGGGGCTTGGGCTTTTTCGGATAGTTGGAACAACAAATGGATGAGGAATTATACGTCGATTCTTGCACGCAAGTTTGAACACAATAAACGGAGCGTAAGCGAGGCTCTTTTGCGGAAGCTACGTTGAGTTGGCAAGGTCGTGATGTTGAGATAGTCAACAAGTCGTTTATATCGGCAAGAAGTTATTTCATCCATTCTATGATTTATTTCAAACCCTATATGTTTTTTCGTTTTCCTGTCATTTTTCTTGATTTTCGCATAAAAAACAGGAAGTATCACCTATTTGCCTTTACTTCCTGTTGACTGTTCGTTTCATTGTGTATTGCTTTTACAAACAGGGATTTGTAGTGCGAAAACTTTTTTTAAATACCTTTTACCATTTTTATATTGTTGTATCGTGTTCCATCCTTCAAAATGAAGGCATTAGGAGTTTCTCCCACCGGAATGAATCCGATTTTCTCATAAAGAGCCCTGCCTCTTTGATTACCTGAGAAATAATCCAGTTCAAGTTGGGAAAGACCCCATTTCTTAGCCTGATCTTCAAGACATATAAGCAACTTCTTTCCTATGCCTAAGTTCCAAAATTCTTTCAGCACAGAAACAGCGACATTCCCTCGATGGCACATTTTCTTTTTTCTCAGTCTTGTAATCGTGGCATTTGCAATCAGTCTTCCATCCATTTCGACAACAAGCATAAGGGTATTATCGGATTCATTAAAGCCTTTTATCATTTTTGCTTCCTCTTCTGCAGACATGGTTATTTCTTCCGGATAAGAATACAAAAAATCAGATTCTCCCATAACGGTTTTTAAATATTCAACGGTTTCTGCAGCATCCTTTACTTGAATCTCTCGAATTTTGCAGATTCTGCCATCTTTTAGTTCAAAATTTTCTGGTGTGTATTTCATATTTATTCCTCACATAAATTCAAATTTTATAAGTTATACAAACTGAGATTTTTCAGTCTGTCAATGCAATCAATGGATATGTTGTATTTTTTGCCCAGGTATCTTTACTGCACTTTGAGCATCCAAATACTTCTTCAAAATTTGTGATAAATGTTGTCATGTTTTTTTCATCCCTTAAAGAATGATAATGCTCCAAAGTTTTGAATCCCTCATAGAATCCACTTGGTGTTCCCTCACAATCGTCCTCGTCCGTGATTATCTTGTATAACTTAGATATAGGAGAAAGCTGATTTTTGCTTTCCGTTTCTACTACAGGTATATTTTCTTTATTTATCGTCCAGTAGAACCCTCGCTTGTTGATAATCATTTCGCCCAAAAGAGTTCCGAGTGCGACGGACACATTCCATGCAACAGTATTATCTATCAGGTTCTTAGCCCAAAGGTTATGCAAGTACTCTACTGTTGTATCAAGCTCATTTATGTACCCAAGAGATGTTGTTAAAACTATTTTGCCATCCGAAGTATCTTTTCCAATATCAATAGCTTGTTCTATGAACGATGGAATATTTTCTCTGAATTCTTCTAAATTCATATTCAATCCTCCATAAATTCCAGTTTGTCTTTCTAATGTTGAGCTAATATTTTTTTTATTGCCTTTCATTCATTTAGCTTTACAGCATCGCAGCCTTTTTTCGTATAGTATTCTATCATTTCAGGAATCTTTGCTTTGTTATAGCTGGTTATTCCATCAGAAATGACATGCACGGTGTATCCTGATTTTGCCATATTATAACAGGTAGATTTTACGCATTCAGTAGCATCGGCTCCCGTAACATAAAATTCAGTAATTTCGTTTGTATCAATAAAAGACTTAAAATCCTCTGATATTAGGGCGTTTTCTTTACTTTTAACAAATATATTATCTGAAATCACATTTAAATCCGGAACGAGTTTGGCTCCTTTGGTTCCTGGTTTAAAACATTTCGCGCTAAGGGTTAAATCATTATGCTCTATATAAACAATATGCCATTTGTTAACTTTTGCCATGTCTATAGCTTTATCAATATTGTCTATTATATCTTTATAATTTTTAGTAATGTCGTTTTGAATGTCGATTACGATTAAAGCTGCTTTTTTTCATTTGTAATTCCTCCTTAAAATTTAACTTTTTCCTTGCCCATAATTATATCATTTTTACCTATCCGTTTCATTGATATTTTGCTATCATGGCGTTTTATACTCCAGATCCTGTTCTGCTTTTCAGATATTCTTTTGGTTTTGATATTCTTCAACGCTTAGACTGCTGTTTCGAAATTTTCCGTACAGGGTTTGATATATAACTCCCATGTTTTGTCGTGGTCAGAAACGATTTAATCGGGTTTTTGTCCCTTTGCAAAGGAGATAGTCAGCTTGGATTTATCAATGTTGCAGAGCAAGCGTCGCAGTATTCCTGCGCGAAAATTTTCAAATGTATTCTCCCATCATTCAAAAGTTTTTTCTGTTTTATGTGACACCCTCATTTATGATTAAGCAATATTTGAAATGTTATACAGCACATTCTGACAATATTTTACCCCGATTTTGGATTTTTTTCGCAAAATCAGGGTATTTTATCATTTTGTAATAATTTTGTCGGTTGATGGCGTATTTGTTTCAAAAAACGCGGATTCATATTCTATAAGTGCTTATATAAGCCTATTTCATTCAATTGTTACAATTTTGTAATATATTTGTTTTTAGCATTATAGAATAAGTATTAGTCTAATAATAATTCTATATTTATATAATTGGTTGATATTGTTATCATATATTGCATTCATAATTTTCAGATGTTTTTTGGAGGAAGCGAATTTGTATCCGTTCCCTCCCTGTTTTTTTATTTAGGGATTTGGAAACAAAACGCATTTCACTTCAACATACAACAGCATTTTTGTATCTATGCGCATCGCTTTCGCCATGACAATCCTCCTCTGTTTAGCCCTCGGCGACATAATGTAATCCGATAGCGCTGCCATCACCGTGTGCAGGCGATGCAGATTTTTTGGTCGTATCCTATATGATATATAAGATTGAAAACAGCGCTGTTTTATCAAAGTGCTTTTGCATTGCGCAAAGTTAATTTTAACTGCCGCAGGGATGGTTTTTCTTTGGCCTCTATTTTTGGTATGGCATAGACAGATTCTTGCATTGTGAACGGAATGTATCGTCCATGCTGCTAAGGTGTCAATGATAGGTTACAGATTCAGCGCAAGGTGTCAAGGGTAAAGGTGGAGATTTGCGAAGCAAATACTACCTGACCTTGACACCGTTTTTCATGATACAATGGTGTCGGGAAGGCAGTCTCTGACTGTCCTTCTTA
>JBHADM010000084.1:0-5972 GCA_041855045.1 Bacillota bacterium
ATCTGAAAAAATCCGTACCCACCACCATCGTAACCTCCGTGATCGTCATGATGCTGCTGTCCAACCTCGTGACCAGCAGCATGGAGGAAAGTCCGCTGAAGGTACTTGTTCTGGGCGGCGCTTTGGTGCTGGCATCTGCGGTATTGAACGCATGGGTTGCCAATCAGATTCAGGTAAAGGAAATTTAATATGACCTGCGCAAAATGCGGAAGCACTCAGGTACATGTCAGCACGACAAATATCATCGAAGAAAAGCGCAAGCGCGGCATCGTTTACTGGCTGTTGTTATGGTGGCTGGAACTCCTGTTGTGGATAGGCCTGTTCTGGCTTAAACTGTTCCACACACTGTTTGGAAAACACACCAAACTGGTGAGCAAAACCGTTACCTACGCCACCTGTCAGAACTGCGGGCACCATTGGACGGTGTAATGCGAAGCCCGAAAAAACGAGCGATATAGCGATATACTATATGGCGAACAGCAGTACCCATTATACTTCATGAAACAATCGTTCCTCTTTGTACAAAGGAGGAACTTTTTTCTGCCCGAATTGTATCAATTTCATTGCCTTTTTCACAAAAACACACATATATTTTTCAGATAATACGGGGCTTTTCGGAAATCAATCGAAAACAATATATATGTAACATATTCTATTGTGTTTTTTATAATATAGCATTCTGCGCGTGATTGTGCTACAATATGCAACAAAATGCAATAGGAGGTCATATGTTGGTAGAATTGCATCAAAAACACTTTAAAAAAGTATTCCGCCTGATGGAAGACAGCTTTCCCAGGGACGAATACCGCAATTTTGAGGCGCAAAAGGCGCTGCTCGCTAACCCTGCGTATACCATCTATGGAAGATTGCACGAAATACAGGGCGTGCAGGCTTTTGCGGCAGTCTGGCATCTGGATGATTTTCATTTTATCGAGCACATCGCCGTGAATCCTCATTTTCGCAACGAAGGCATAGGCAGTGAGTTTTTGCAGGAAATCCTGCATCATGTAAACGGTATGGTTTGCCTGGAAGTAGAGCCGCCCGAAACAGACATCGCGCACAGACGCATAGGCTATTACGAGCGCGCCGGCTTCCATCTCAATCATTATCCCTACATGCAGCCGGCTTTGCAGGAAGGGCACAATCCCGTGCCGCTGCTGCTGATGACCAGCGGCAAAGCCATCAGCAAGGAGCAGTTTGAGCAAATCAAAAAAAACCTGTATGAAAAGGTATACGAAATTACAGAAGAAGCATAAAAAAGCAAAAAGACAGCATAAGCTGTCTTTTATTGTGCGTGGAGTGCATTGGGAAGAGCGAAGGGATGTTGTCTGCAGCTATAAAAGCAATAAATTGTGTTTGTATGAAAACACCTGATCGAAACAAAAAGAACGCCTTAAACACTAATACAAAAGTTTTCAGTACCAAAAAGCAGTTTTATGAAAAGTGTAAACAAGGTATAATAGACAAGAAAATACATTTCAAAAAATTTTATACGCACAGATAGAAATAAAAATACGGAAGTAAAAATTTCTATTATAGAAAAAAGCTTCAGAATACAACTTAAGGATATCAAAATAAAACGCTTTAAAACGAGCTTCTTTAAAGCAGACCCACAAATACATCTATGCTTTCAACAGATTAAAAATTGAAAAAGAGGATAAAAAATGGATAATAGAGATGAAATGCTAATCATCGGCCGGAATTCAATTATAAGCAAGATATATACCATCAGAGGGCAAAAAGTTATGCTCGATTTTGAACTCGCAGAGATTTACGGGTATGAAACGAAAGCATTTAATCAACAAGTTAAGAGGAATATCGAAAAGTTCGATGAAGATTTTATGTTCCAATTAACAGACGATGAAATAGATCAGCTTTCAAGGTCACAAAATGTGACCTTGAACAGAAGCACAGGCAGAGGCAGCAATATCAAGTACAATCCCCATGCTTTTACAGAGCAGGGAATCTATATGCTCATGACGGTATTAAAAGGCGAACTTGCCGTTAAGCAAAGCAAGGCGCTCATTCGCACATTCAGACAAATGAAGGACTACATCTTGGAAAATCAAGGTTTAATCGGACAAAGAGAGTATTTGCAGCTTTCCATGCAAATCACAAGCAATGCGGTGGACATGCAGGATTTAAAAAGAGATTTGAGGAATGTCGAGGATAAGGTTGCAGAAGTGGTAAGCACGCTAAGTAATGTTGTTAAAAAATCAGAGTTATCCGAATTGATTCTTGATCTTAGCATCCCGCAGTTAAAGTATGGCTTTCTGCTTTTAAACGGCCAGCTAATAGAGGCAAATATTGCCTATACAGATATTTACAGCAAAGCCACAAAGAGCATTTATATTGTCGATAATTACATTGGAGTCAAGACTCTGCTATTGTTAAAAGGTGTATCTTCATCTGTAGAAATCGTTATTTTCAGCGATAATATCGGCAAAGGACTTCATAACCTTGAATATCAGGATTTTTGCAGAGAGTATCCGCTGCGGAAAATAACGTTCCGAAAATCCGGAGGAGCCTACCACGACAGATATATTATTCTTGATTGGAATACAGATCATCAGCACATATACCACTGCGGAGCATCGTCCAAAGACGCAGGAGAAAGAATTACGAGCATATCGGAAGTAGTGGATCAGATGGTATATGCGGATTTAATCAGTAAGCTTTTGAAAAATCCGATATTGACATTAAAATAAATTCTAATAGTCCATTCAAAAAGCCTCTTCTTCAACTTGCGGCGGTTTCCCTCGCAAATTCGAATCAAGAGGCTTTTTTTGCACATTTATACCAAACTCAAATAAAAAGAAATATATTCTGTATTATAACCAATGAAATATGCCGGCCATCATCCCGCAGTCACCAAAGCAAACTTTGCGCCTGCTCCGATTTTGTATCCGACCCCGCGCACAAGTATTCATATTCAATAGGGTATCTCTATTAAACCGCTCCCTCCTCCGCTTCCTCGACGCGGCGCTCCGTTTCGCTCACGATGGCGGCGCCTATGATGCACGCCGCACCTGTAACGCCCAGCAGGCTCATATGCTCGTCCATCACAAAGGCGGACAGCAGGAGTGCCGACACCGGGTCAATATAGGCGATAATGGCGATACTCTGCGTTTTGATATGCTCAATACAGCCGAAATACAGCGAATAGGCAAAGCCCGTATGCACGATGCCCACTATCAGCAAAAGCAGCAGAGAGCGCAGGTCGATGCTTTGAAACATGCGCACATCTTCCGCCAGCAGCACATAGGGCAGCAGGGTGATTGTCGCCGCGATTATCTGTATATCCGTTTTTTGATAGGCGTTCCCCGGCTCTACCTTCTTGTTGATAACCACTACCGCCGCATAGAAAAAGGCGGCAGCCAATCCCAATATCACGCCGGTGCTGTTGTTTTGTGGCAGCTGCCCGCCGTCAAACACGCCCGACACCAAAGTCATGCCCAATATGGCAACGGCAGCGCACAGCAGCTTGCGCAGGCTCAGTTTTTCCCGAAACAGCAGGGGTGAAAGCAGCAGCACAATGGTGGGCTGCATATAAAAACAGAGCGTGGCGATGGCGATGGTCGTATGGTTGTAGGCCTCAAAAAGCAGTATCCAGTTGATGCCCATGATGAAACCCGACAGGCTGAGCAATATTATGCTTTTGCGGCTGATATTCCGATAAATCCCCAAGCCTTTTTTTCGCAAAAACAGACTTAGGTAGATGGCGGCAAGCACGCCGCGCCCCAGGGAAAGCAATCCCGAGGGCAGCGCAATATAGCGTCGAAATAAGCCGACCGTGCCGAATATCAGCATGGTGAACACGAGGTACAAAGTGGCCTGTTTTCTGTTGTGTATTTGCATATACTCTACCTGTTTCTTATGGATTATTTGCGGTATTTGTTTTACAGACATCCACCCAGCCCAGCGCGTCGGTGCAGGCTTCCAGGTCTGCAATGCTGAGCCTGGCGGCGCTGTGGTCGTCGCCCACGGCAGGGTACAGCACATCAAAGGCTTGCAGGCTTTTGTCGAGATACACTCTGACCCCCTCTTTCACACCGAAGGGACATACGCCGCCCGGCGCATGGCCGACGAGGGCTTCCACATCCTCCGGCGGTATCATTCTGGCTTTCTGATGAAAGCGATCCTTAAACTTGCGATTGTCTATGCGCGCCAAACCCTCGGCAAGTATCAGCACGGGCTGCTCGTCTATGAGAAAGGAAAGCGTTTTGGCTATCCTGCCCTCCTCCACACCCAAGGCTTCGGCAGCCAAGGCAACCGTGGCGGTGGAGGCAGGCGGCACGATGATTCTGTCGCCGAAACCCTTTTTCTCCAGATGTTGTTTTGCAAGGCTGAATGACATGGCTTCCTCCAAAAGTTTGCGTTGGTGTACGGTATTACTACATTATAACACTCCCACATAAAATTTGGATGTTTTTTTCTTGTGTTGCATATTACAGTTTGCCTTTGTCGATTATTGGATGATACAAAAAACAGATTCCGTCTGACGGATTTTCTTTACAGCACCGACTTGTTGAATGAATGCGATGGACGCTGTCAAACTGCTTGTCGGATTCGCTTCTATGTAAAAATATTTTGCGAATGCCCTGTAATATAGTATAATTGAGATATCACCTGTTCTGGAGGGATCACTATCAATAAACGGGAAAAATGGGGCTTATTGTCCGGCGTGCTGGGCATTGTCCTTAATTTAGTATTATTTGCATTGAAATATATATACGCCGATATCAGCGGATCCATATCCTTGAAAGCCGACGCTTTGAACAACCTGATGGATCTTATCAGCTCCACGGTGATTGTGATCGGTTTCAAAATTTCCGCCATCAAGGCCGACCGTGAGCATCCCTACGGACACGGCCGCATGGAATATATCGCCGGGCTCATCATATCCATCATCATACTGTTTACCGGCTTCAACCTTGCCAAGGACTCCATTGCGCGCATGATTCATCCGGAGCCGATAGAGATCGGTTTGCCACTGTATATTATGCTGGTGGCTGCCATATTCGGCAAAGTATCCATCAGCACATTCAACTTCGTATTGGGCAGGAAAATCAACTCCAACACACTGATTATCAACGCCAAGGATAGCGGCAGCGACGTGCTTGCCACATCTGCTGTACTCTTTTCCATGTTGGCTTTCGACTGGTGGGGCTGGCAGATAGACGGTCTTGCCGGGCTTTTGGTATCGACACTGATACTTTATGCCGGCTATCAGGCTGCTAAGGAAACCATCAGCACACTTATGGGCGAGGCGCTGAGCAAGAAGCAGATTGATGAAATCGGCCACTTTGTAATGCAGTATGACATGATACTCGGCGTGCACGACATCGCCCTGCACAGCTACGGTGTGAAGCGCAACCTGCTTACCATGCACGTGGAGGTGGACGGCAGTCTGCGGCTTGCCACCATACACGCGGAAATCGACAAGCTGGAGCGCAAGATAATGGAAAACTACGGTTTTAAAACCTTGATGCACGTAGATCCTGCACTGCAATGCGACAGTAAGGCGCAGGAACAACTGCGTGCCATATTGGAGCGCGCCATCGAGTCGACCGGCTTACAGCTGCACTATACCGACTTTAACTGCGACAAGGACGGGCACTATCTCTATTGCGACATCTATGCGCCCTATGAGCTGCGCATGGGCGGCAAGGAGCTGCGGGACAAAATAGAAGCCTTTATACATGAGGAGTGGAAGCAGGATATTACACTTGCCATCACAGTGAATCGTTATTGATGTAAAGGGATGATATTTTGCTTGATTTATGCAATGACATTTTGCAAAGATGCAGTGTGCGCCAGCGAGGCTGCCCTGTGAAGGGGAGCTGGCACTGCAGCGTCAGCGGAAGTGATGGAGGGCTTGGTGGTGGGATAGCCTACAAGTCGTTTAATTACCTTGGAATTCCTCCGTCACGGCTGCGCCGTGCCACCTCCTTTTACAAAGGAGGCACGGA
>JBHADM010000085.1:0-7664 GCA_041855045.1 Bacillota bacterium
GATGCTATGGCATATAGCAAAATAATAGCCTATACTTTGTAATGCCTTATAAAAAATTTACGCTTTATTGTAAATAGAAAAAATTCGCAAGATTTTTATTATTTGATTTATAGCTACAAATCGGAATCCATTAAAAATAATATCCTATATAAAATGTAGGATATTGGCTGAATACATCCGATCGCCGCAACAATATTTTAGCAAAAACAATATTGTTTGTCTTCTCTTCCTTTTGCTGAATTAAAAAAATTTTCAGTATTTACACGATATTCTTACACTTTGACCATCCCTTACCTTTGTAAATACGCTTGACAAAATGAGTCTGATTAGTTACAATAACTTTAGGTTTTGTACAAGCAAAATCAATCTAACGCAGGAGAAATACAGATGAAGATTACGGATGAAGCAAGAGATATTATCTTGGAAGCATTAAAAGAACAAAACAGCGATAGCATCGCACTGACTATAAAGGAAACTGACCACGGCTATGGTTTGGCTATGGAGTTGGTAAGCAAAAACGAAGGCGACCGTTTTGTGGATATAAACGGTGTTAATGTGGTAATGGATATGGAGACCGAAATGGCACTTCTTGCTACCACTTTTGGTGCAGAAAACGGCGAACTCGTATTGCAAAACGAGGGTGGCGGCTGCGGAAGCGGCGGTTGCGCAGGATGCTCCGGCTGCCACTAATATTCTAAAACATAAGACTATAAAACCCCTCTCCTCATTACAAGTTGACGGAGGGGTTTTTGCATAGGAAAAAGTAAATAGAACTATGCTTTCACCGGAATAAACAAACACAAGCTTGATTGGATATAAAGCTATTCGTTGCTGAGAACGGGCGATATATGTATCACTCCATACTACTTTGTAACCATTTTCTACATGGAATAAAAAATCGTAAATAAAAAAAGTAGCGAAGCTACTTTTTTTACAAAATGTAATTACTCTGCCGGATTTGGAGCATCTACAGGGCAAACGCCTGCGCAAGCACCGCAATCAATGCATGTATCCTGATCGATTGTAAAAATATCGCCCTCAGAAATTGCAGTTACAGGGCATTCCGGTTCGCAAGCACCGCATGCGATGCAGCTGTTGTTAATGATATATGGCATAAAATCCTCCTGTGCTATTGTGTCATACACATAATACATCAAACAATAAATTTGATAGGTTTATATTATCACCTGAAATTATCGTTAGTCAACCATAACAGTGATTATTTTGTGTAATATGGTTGGTTAATTCGAACTAATTCCTAAAAATTCTGTGCGAAATAATATAATGAAGCATGCACAAATTTAAAAAATCATGTATAATACAGTTTGTACACTATTACAAAATTGATAAGGAGTAAGTTATGTTTGTTTTATCCTGCTGCACCATTATTGATATGCCCGCATCTTTTTTCGAAGAAAGAGGGCTGCATTATTTAATGTTGTCCTATCAACTAGACGGTACATTCCACAAAGACGATATCGGCAAAACTATAAGTTATAAAGATTTTTATCAAAAAATTCGCGAGGGCGCCATGCCCACAACCTCACAAATCAATCCGCAGGAATTTATCGAGGCATTTGAAAAACTGTTAAAAGAGGGGAAGGACGTGCTTCATATCTGTCTCTCCTCGGGAATTTCCGGAACATACGAATCTGCGGTAGAGGCGCAAAAATACTTACAAGAAAAGTATCCGGAGCGCAAGCTCTATGTTGTGGATTCTCTGGGCGCAAGCGCAGGCGTCGCCGTGCTGGTAAGCCTGGCAAGCGATATGCAGAAAAATGGCGCAAGCATTGATGAAGTATATGCGTGGGTGGAATCACACAAGCTGAATATAAACCACCTATTTTTTACAACCGACCTCAGCCATCTCAAACGCGGCGGCAGAGTCAGCGGAACCGCTGCATTATTGGCGGGCATGTTAAACATTTGCCCCCTGATGACCGTCAACAAAGAAGGAAAACTGGTACCCATTGAAAAAATTCGCGGCGTAAAAAAATGTATTAAAACATCCGTGGCTAAGATGCTGGCACTTGCCGACAAGGGGTCAGAATACGACGGTTACTGCTATATCAGCCATTCCGACATAGCCGATACAGCCAAGGAGCTGCAAGAACAAATACTCGCAAACTTTCCCAAAATTAAGGACGTTGTGATTTCAAACATCGGTATGGTTATCGGTTCTCATACCGGTCCCGGCACCGTTGCATTCTTCTTTACAGGAAAAGAAAGAGCAGAATAAGCATGTTACAACATCGGTTATCGCCGATGTTTTTTTATCATCTGCTTTATGTTATAATAATGACAGAAAAATCATTGGAGGTATCTATGTTCAAACGACTGCTCAGCATGTTGATGATTCTTTTGTGTTGCATAGGTTCAGCATCCGCCCAACAACCCAGCGCAGTTTCCCCCATACCCTATGAAAGCCTACCGCCAGTTTTGGACGGACAACACCACTACCTCTTGCTGGTAACAGATCAGTGGGAATATAGACAAAACGCCATCGGCAATACAGACGGTATACTTTTATTGACATTGGATACACGCGCCAAGCGCATTATGCTCACCAGCTTTTCAAGAGATATACTGGTAGAGCGTCCCGACGGCGTGATGGGCAGAATCACATTCATATCCAAAACACACGGACCGGAAAAGCTTTGTGAAATCATGAGCACCCACTTTGGTGTACGCATTGAAAAATATATTCTAATGGATATGAACAAGGTAGAGAATATCATCGACTATATGGGCGGTGTAGACATCACCGTGAGCAATGCGGAGGCAGCATACCTGAAGCGCTACGCCATACCCGTCAACTCCACCATACCGCGTATGGACAAGGCGGGCACCTATCATTTTTTAGGACACGCGGCAGTTATATACATGCGCATACGTAAGGTAGGCAACGGCGACTATGGCCGTACACAGCGTATACGCAACACGCTGAGCGGCATTGCAAACATCGCTATGAAGTACGATACCGAGCAGGCCATGCGTTTGTTGGACAATATCCTGCAAAATATCAATAAGACCAACATCACAACCAACGAGTTGCTTCAGGCCGTAGGCTATTCTTTGGAATTGCGCGGTGCCAGCATTGATCAGCTGCGCATACCCGAGGAAGGCGCTCATAAAATTATTACCTATGCAGGCATGACCGTAATGGATATTGATTACGATAAAGCCAGAAAATCCATTGCAGACTTTTTAGACGACAGCTTTGTTGTAATCGATGACTGATATGCAGAAACTACGACAGGAAATTACTGCTTACCAACCCGATTGCGCGCAGGAAATCGCCGATAAAGCGCTTCTGCTAAACTACCTGGATACGCATGAGGACTGCCTGCTGCGCAGCAATCCCGTCGCACATTACAGTGCCAGCGCCTGGATTGTAAATCCCAAACGCGATAAAGTGCTTATGGTTTATCATAATATCTATCAATCCTTTGCCTGGACGGGCGGACATGCGGATGGGAATGCTGATTTACGGTCGGTAGCAGAGCGCGAAGCAAAGGAGGAAACCGGCATCACGGCTCTGCGCATATTGTTTCCCGGCATATTCTCGCTGGAGTGCATGACTGTGGATGGGCATTGGAAGCGCGGAGAATATGTATCCTCTCATTTGCACTTAAATATCACCTACCTGTTTGAGGCGGATGATACAGAAATTTTGCAGGTGAAGGCCGATGAAAACAGCGCCGTACAGTGGATAGATATGGTTCATTTAGAAGCTGCGGTAAGTGAGGTCTGGGTATATCAAAATATTTACAAAAAACTCTCGGATAAAGTGAAGCGATTGGAGAAGTCAGATGGATATCAGCTTTCAAGAGGACAATAAATACTTCTGTTATCGCGTCGGCGCCATCATCATTCATAACAACAAACTCTTGATGGCGACCAACCCCAATGTGGATTTTTACTATACGATAGGCGGTCGTGTTTCCTTTGGCGAAAGCTCTATGGAAGCCCTACACAGAGAAATCATGGAAGAGCTGGGTATAGAGCTGGAAATAGACAAATTGTCCTTTGTGAATGAATACTTCTATAAGTTCGGCAAGGATAAAGTGCCTGCGCATGAAATCGGGTTGTACTATACAATGAAAGACAGCCCGGCATTGGACACTCTCCCTAACCATTTTCAAGACGGACAGTATCATAACACTTTGCGATGGATAGCACTTGATAAGCTGGAAAAACAGCATATCTATCCCGAGTTTTTATCCACAGAGATTCCGAACAAAAACTGTAAGCTTAGACATATCGTATCCTGTTTTAACGAAAACTATGTTTGTAAATAAACAAACACGCTGCCGGATTGAGCCGGCAGCGTGTTTTACATATAAAACAATTTTCTATGAAAACAGCTGTTAAGAAAAGGCTGCAGCCGTTTATCCATCACGCTTGCAGTCTTTTGGAATTGTTTCAAAGCAGTTTGCATGTGTACAATACAAGTCTGTGGATAAAATTCCGTATACAGTAGCATAGCCATTACATTTTTGCTAAAAATGAATCGTTTCTTTCGGCAGTACACTTACAGCCTCTTGTAATAGCGGCGTAAAATGCCTGCCGAAACCAATCCCGCCATACTGTCTGCGGTGCCTTCTGCAAGATAAACACCTAAGACGCCGAAAATAGTCGGAAAAACATAGGCGAAGGGGATCAGCAGAATCACTTTGCGTAAGGAAGCAACAAACAAGCTAATAACAGGTTTGTTGGTGGAAACAAAGAAGCTTTGCGCCACAACCTGTATTACGAATATGGTTGCGCCCGCCAAAAAAACAGCGATATAGGATTTGACAATCTGTATCACCTGTACATCCTTCGTAAATATGGATGCAAAAAGCTCCGGAAAGAGCATAATGCCGACTTGAAGCAGGAGTTTTACAGTGATTGCAATACCAAGCATACGACGTATCAGCTCTTTAATGCGTTCGTTGTTGCCTGCCCCATAGTTGTAGGCTAATATGGCTTGCATACCCTGATTGAATCCCGACAAAGGAGTAGACACCAGAGAATGAATGCCGCTCATAATCGAAAGCGCTGCCACATATGCATCACCACCGTAATAAAGGAGCTGCCTGTTTAACACGATCGCTACAGCCGCCTCTGTACTCTGCATTACAAAGTGCGAGCTGCCGAGTTTTGCAATGCTTTTGGCTAAGGGAAGCCGGGGTGCTAAGAGCTGCTTACGCAACTTTAATTCACTTTGTTTGGAACAGAAAAAACGATAAATATATGCTGCGCTTAGAAACTGGGCAATCACGGTAGCAATGGCTGCACCTTTCACACCAAGTCCCAATCCATAAATAAAAACAGGATCCAGTATGATATTTGTTAACGCGCCTATTATCACACTGCGCATGGCAATATCCGCCCTGCCCTGCGCTGAAATAAAACCGCTTAATGCCGTACCTGCAAACACAAAAAAAGTACCCGTTGCATAATATGTCAGATAACTGTCGGCATAAGCAATGTTGTTTTCGCTTGCGCCGAATGCAAAGAGCAGGGGTGTTTTAAACAAGTAGACAAAGCACATTGCGACGGCGGCAATGATGCATAACAAAGAAAAAGAAGTATTAAAAATGGATTCCGCTTCCCTTTTGTCGCTTTTACCCAAGGCAATGGCAGCCAACGGAGGACCTCCGCCGCTGACAATGGCAGCAAAAGAGCTGACAATAAAAATAATAGGCGTTGCCACGGCAATGCCGCCTAAAGCCAACACGGAATTTTCCGGCATATGCCCCAAGAAAATCTTATCCACAATATTGTAAAGCATATTGACCAGCTGTGCCAGCATAGAGGGTATGCCCAATCGCAGCATAAGTTTCGGGATGGGCTCCGCGCCCATAAATTGTGACTTATTCATCGCTTAAAACTCCTTATACTCCACTATTATAGCACAAAAAAGATAGTGCAATTCAATGTAATTTATGTATAATATATGGAAGGAGGATTGAAGCATGATATTTCATAATGAAAAAATACAAGATGTATTGACACATCTGCGCACGGACGCACACTCCGGATTGCCGCAGGAGGAAGTCTCAAAAAGACTGAGCGAGTACGGCGAAAATAAATTGAAAGAAAAGAAAAAGAAATCTACATTAAAACGCTTTGCAGAGCAGTTTAACGATACGATGATCATCATACTGCTGGCTGCAGCGATTATTTCTTTTGTCATAAAAGCCGTGGAGGGTCATGTAAATGAGTTTTATGAGCCCTTGCTGATACTATTGATTGTGATTGTCAATGCAATCATGGGCGTAGTGCAGGAAGGCAAAGCGGAAAAAGCTCTGGATGCCCTCATGAATATGAGCGCGCTGCACGCAAAGGTAATCCGCAATGGCAGTGAAGGCATGATTGATGCAAAAGAGCTGGTGCCTGGCGACATCATCCGCTTGGAAGCAGGCGATTTTGTGCCTGCCGATGCCCGTCTTATCCGCAGCACCAGCTTAAAGAGCGAGGAAAGCGCCCTAACCGGTGAATCCGTTGCCTCGGAAAAGGATGCGGAAGCGATTGTAGAACGCACAGCACCTCTCGGTGACAGGCACAATATGGTTTACTCCGGCTGCGGCATCGCCTACGGAACCGCCTATGCGGTAGTCACTGCAACCGGTGTGGATACGGAAATGGGTAAAATCGCCAATCTGCTGGAAAGTGAAGATGATGCACAGACACCCCTGCAGAAGCGGCTTACCAAGCTGGGAAAAAATCTTGGCCTTGGCGCAATACTGATATCCGTAATCATATTTATTATTGGCTTTATCAACGATATACCGGCCCTGGAAATATTCACCATTGCGGTGTCTTTGGCGGTATCCGCCATACCCGAAGGCTTGCCTGCCATCATTACAGTGGTGCTTTCCATCGGCGTTCAGCGCCTGGCAGCAAAAAACTCGATCATACGCAGGCTTCCTGCTGTGGAAACCTTGGGAAGCGCATCCATTATCTGCTCGGACAAAACAGGCACATTGACCCAAAACAAAATGACACTGGTGAAGGTCTATTCCACCTCTATTGACAAAGTGGAGGAGGTCGGCCGCGAGAACAGCTGGGCAGTGCGTAAAATGCTGAATTTGGCAACATTGTGCACCGAAGGCAGCGTGCTATTTCAAGAAGACGGCGGCGAACAGCATATCGGCGACCCGACGGAGACCGCCATTATCGTCGGCGCCTACAAAAACGGCAGCAATAAAGAAACCTTGCTCAAACAGTTCCCACGTGTTGCAGAGCTGCCATTTGACAGCGACCGCAAACTGATGACTTCGGTGAACCTGATAGACGGCATATATACCGTTATTGTAAAAGGCGCCTTTGACTCCATCGCCACCCGATGCGCAGAGAACCAAAGCAAGTCCCTGGAGAAAGGTCGTGTGCAAAACGAGGCAATGAGCCGCGATGCGCTGCGTGTGTTGGCTCTTGCTTACAAAGAGATGGACCATATGCCGCAGGAAATCAGTATGGATATGCTGGAGAGTGATTTGCATTTCCTGGGTCTGGTAGGCATGATCGATCCGCCGCGTCAAGAAGCCTTTGATGCTGTGGCATTGTGCAAGCGCGCCGGCATTAAACCGATTATGATCACCGGTGACCATGTTATCACCGCATCGGCCATCGCTTCACAGCTTGGCATACTGAATGATGGCGACGAAGCCATCAGC
>JBHADM010000086.1:0-3924 GCA_041855045.1 Bacillota bacterium
CAACTTTCACTTGCCCAAAAGCACCTTGCTGATGCTGGTTAGCGCCTTTGCCGGCTACGAACGAATCAGGGCCTTGTACCAACACGCCATCGCTCGGCGCTACCGCTTCTTCAGCTATGGCGACGCCATGCTGCTGCAGCGAAAATAGGCATCCCCAATTTGTAGGAAAAATACGCTCAGTTGATTTTTAAGGCGCTGTTGGCAAAACGCTGTTTGGCTTGCTGATACTGACGTTTGTCCCCTGTACGGACATTGGGATCTACATTGACACAAAGGCGCCTGCCACACAATGTGGCATCAGAAGCATGAAACGCCTGTGTAATGGCCACAGCGCTTTCGTACCGCGTCAACTCACTCTGTACACGAGCCAATTCGCGACGATAATAACCCGCTATCGCCCAAACGGTAGCAAGTGCCAGTAGCAATATCAACGCAGCCGCACCAAACCACCCCCATACAGTTTTATTTGCACTGCGTAGTTGGGATGATGTTGCCGAAACGGCTCGGTCATACTCCAATGCAACAGGCGAGACGGCTTCTTTGGCTTCTCGCGCTATCTGTACGCTGGCGCTTCCCACGATATCGGCAATATCCTGGCGAAATTGGCCGACCTCTTTGCGTAACGATTGCATCTGTTCGTTGAAAGATGCGCTCATGCGCGCTTCTCTCTGTGCGAGTTCAGCATGCAACATCATCAAGGCCTTGGCTGCATTTTTTTGTTCGTCGTTCATGCTTATAGTGTTTTCTGGCTCAGGGAAACTTACATTTTCATCACTGGAGCATGCTGCATCTGGGCTTGTTGCTCCTGTTGTTGCTGTGCTGCCAATAGCTGCTGGCCTTGCTGCGCCAGCTCCAGCCCCTGCGCTGATTGTGCAAAGTCCAAGGCCACTTTGTCCGCCTGCTGGCTATCGCCCGCCAGGATTGCGGCGTAGTAACGATCCAGGAACGGGTCGTTGAAGGGGCCGGAATCTGGCGCTTGAGGGCGGGAAATATCGGGAGCTTGAGAAGTTTGGCTTTTCTGGTTGTCCGACAGTTGTGCGCAAGCATACTGCGGATGATTTTGTAAAAGATCGTTTTCTTCCAGATAGCTTAACTCTTTAATGTCGGAAATGCTTCTGTCATTTGGATTTTTGGGAACAAGATCTTTATCCATCTGCTTTCCTGATCCCGGGGCAAGATAACGGAACATTCCGTCCAGTTTTGGTTCTGGCAGGCTGGCCTCACGCAGAACGGCATCGGCCAGCGTGTTGGAGTTCTGTCTGAGGTAATCGTAAGGATAGATATTATCTTTGTTAATGGCGTTCTGCGTCATCTCCTTCCATTTCTCAGACAGGTTGGGCGCTTCAGCAATCAATTCATGATGTTGTTTTTGTGGAGAAATGGGGTTGGAGTTCTGATCGTAATACCATGCATTTGGATTCTCCGGATGATCTGCATTGAGTTTATCATATGCCCAGTTTGCATGTACCCTAATATTTCCAAAAGGGAGATCGGTATTCTGATTATTTTCGTCTGTCCAGCCGCTAATTGTGTATTGTTGGCCGTTTTTGTCAGTATAGAGTAGAAATTTATGATAATAGTCCTTTCCGAATGGCCCTTCGCCAATATGTCTGTAGCCGACCTCAATTTTCTCCATGGTGTTCCCTTTGTTTTAATTAAGTGATTTATTGGTTGTTGCGTGCTTCTTTATTGAAGATAACTTATTGAAGATAAATATATTTTGCGTCTATCGCTTCTAGCATGTCTGATTCGTCAAAATGGAACGTAATGGAGATAGCCGGATTTGGTGTAAGGGGAGGGTTGTTGCCTTTATATCCCGTGTGAATAATTTTTTCTTTCTCTGTATAATGATGATTCATTTGATTTAGAATTGTTTGAACCTGTTTTTTTGACATCCCAATTGGAATATATTTGGATACAATGTGATTGACGTTGTTATGAGTGCCTGGTGCAATTCCTTTGGCGGATGTCAGTATTTCATTGAATATGGGGCTTAGGGTCGGCATTTGAACTCCTCTTGAAATGGTAGGGGGCTGCTGCTTAATGGTATTTTGCTTTATGGCGGTTTTTTTCTGATCTTGGTGTGAATATGATAAAGGCGGTTTGTGCTCCTCTGCTATCGCACAGCCGGCTAGTAGGCAACCTAACGCAGGCAGCAATGCCTTGAAAGCTGAATTTTTTACAGTGAGCATGAATGCATTTCCTATGTTTTGTGTAGAACTTTCGCAGTATAACGCTTTGAACTGTATGGTGCAGTCTTCCTGCACGGTAGACAGGTTTTAGCTGACCATAGCATTTCTCTTTCAGTGTCTTGCATTTCCTTAAAAAACGCCTTCCCAATGTGAAAAGGTGTTTTCATAAAATGACCTGTACTGTGTTGTAAATTCGTATGCCATCAAAAGGAAAACACACCAGCCCACCGTTTGTTCCAGCGCCTGCATGGCCTGTATCTGCTGCCTCTGCCGCAGGTAGGCGATAACCTGATCGGCGCCGGCGCGGATATCGATGGGGTTGGGCAGTGGGGTGCTCATGGTGCGGTGCTCCTTGCGTTGGTTTCAGAGGGATGCTCAGCGGACTGTATCAAAAAACGATCCATGCGAATGTTGTAATCTCTTTCACAGCGAGTAGGGATATATTGTCCCCAGTCAATCCGGCAAGGCCACAAATTGGTAGGTACTTTTTCGCGCAGTTCAAAGCGCTCACCATTCCAAACCAAAAAACCATAATGCACATTATTGTGGTTGCCGTGCAAGTCGGGACTGTGATATTCCTTGTACACCCTAGGATCAGTATCGGGTATGGATTTTGGCGGATGGTAAAAGTCTTCGCGTTCATCGTGCGCAGGCCGCACTGTCCAGCGCAGCACGGGCACATAAGTGATGCGACTGACATCCAGCTTGATGTCTCCGTCTCTTGCCAACCCTTTGGTGCGTAGATAAATGCCATAACGGCGCTTTTCTGCCCGAGTCATTGTGGGGGCGGGCGGCAGCAGTTCATCTGTCACATCCTGCGGTGCCCCGCCCTTGTGCGTACGGTAAAGGCGAATGTTGCGCAGTTTTTCCGATTCGGGTACACAGCGTACATTTGGATATTCGCCTTCACACACCGGCCCATGAACCAAATAAACCGTCATGTCAGGGTCTGCTCCTTCAAATGAACGAATCCAAAAGCTGCCGTAACCCTCTGTGTAAACAAGAAAATCAGGACGTTTCCCTAAACTTGGAATGGCCTTGTATTGCCTTGCGTTTTGTGCGATTTCTTCCCGTCTCTGTGTATTAAGTAAAGGATGGCTGGAAGGAATTTGTCGGATAAATTGCTCTATATGAAATGGTAGCCGCCCATAGCAACTTGCATCAAGAAACAAGATATCTTCCATGCCATCAGATGCCGATTTGCTGCATCGCGCCCCCATGCTTTCTTCCACAGCAAACCACTGTTTCAGCCATTCGGGCTTTTCTTTCTGCGCGGGGGCAGAGCTTGTCTGGTGAGCCTGATATGTAGCCGTGCTTGCAGCAGGTGCCGATGCTGCCGAAGATGGAGCGGCAGAAGAAGGTGCCGGAGGCGCGGCCTGCGTGCATGCAGTAGTAAGCATCAGCAGTACGGGCAACAGCGGTAATTGCAGAAAAGAACGAGGTTTCATGGCACAGAACTTCTTGATGTGTTGTCTTGAGAAGATGGCTCAGGCAGATAGCGATCCATGCGGGAGTCATAGTCCAATGGACACAGACTATGGGGGAGGGCTGCAGCCATCTACAGCACCAGCGTGCGCGCGCTAGAAAGCTGGGCCGCCAGCGGCGCGGAAAGCGCGGAAACGCGCATCTTCATCACGCCGGGCTTTGCCTTCAAAGTGGTAGACGTGCTGCTCACCAACTTTCACTTGCCCAAAAGCACCTTGCTGATGCTGGTTAGCGCCTTTGCCGGCTA
>JBHADM010000087.1:0-11498 GCA_041855045.1 Bacillota bacterium
CTTTTATTGAATATTGATCCTACCTAACCGCCACGCATTGTATTTCCACACAGGCGTCCTTGGGCAGACGTGCGACCTCTACGCAGGCGCGGGCAGGGTAGGGCTCTGCAAAGTAGCCGGCGTATACTTCGTTTACTTTGGCAAAGTCGTTCATATCTTTGAGGAAGATTTCCACCTTTACCACGTTTGCCATACTGAGACCGGCAGCTTCCAGTATGGCTTTGATGTTGCGCAGGCTGGCATGGGTAGCTTCCACGACGTCGGTCTTAAGCTCTCCGTCAAGAATGGGAAGCTGACCGGATACGTATACGAAACCGTTTGCTTCAATGGCCTGGCTGTAAGGTCCGATGGCTGCAGGTGCTTTGTCGCTGTTGATTTTTTTCATGATTTCCTCCTGAATGTTGATTAGTATTCATAAAGCGAAGCGGTCACCTCGCTAAAAAACATGCTTATAGCCCAAACATGGCACTGGCTATTTGAAAATAAATCAGTATGGAGCAGCTGTCCACAATGGTAGTAATGAGGGGTGCTGCCATTACGGCAGGATCCAGTTTTATCTTACCGGCAATCATGGGCAGTATGGCGCCGATGAACTTAGCAACCACCACAGTGGCGATAAGCGAAAGTGATACGACAATAGACAGCTTCATATCTTGATAACGAAAATAAATGTTCATACCGTTCGCTACAGCCAATATGGCGCTTACCAACAGGGATACGCGAAACTCCATCCAAATGATGCGAAGTATATCTTTAAACTTGATTTCCTGTGTGGTAATGCCGCGGATAATCAATGTAGAGCTCTGTGCGCCGCAGTTGCCGCCCGTACCCATCAGCATGGGGATGAAAGCAACCAATAAAGGCAGTACTTGAAAGGCTTTTTCGTAATGGCTGATGATGGCACCGGTGACACTGGCCGAAATCATCAAAAACAAAAGCCAAGCCACACGCTGCTTTGCATGGTACCAAACGCTCTTGTCAAAATAGCCCGTGTCGCTGCTCTGTATACCTGCCATTTTCTGCATGTCCTCGGTGACCTCTTCCTGCAATACATAGATACCGTCGTCTATGGTAACGATGCCCTGCATGTGCAGGTTTTTATCCACCACAGGGAGTGCAAAAAAGCCGTATCTGCGGAAATATTCTGCGGCCTTTGCCTTGTCATCTCCGGGATTCAGACTGATAAACTGCCGGTTCATAATGTCGCCTATGCGCATGTCGCTTTTGGCAAGCAGTAAATCCTTGGCGGTCACGATGCCGATTAGCTTCTCCCTATCCAAGACATAGCAGGTGTATATGGTCTCGCTGTCCTGCGCTTGGGCGCGCAGTTTTTCCAAAGCTTTTGCCACGGTCATATCCTGTTGCAGGCTGACATATTCCACCGTCATGATGGAACCCACGCTGTCGTTTTCGTATAGCAGCAGCTTGGTGATATTGGCTTTGCTTTCTTCATCCAAACTGTTGAGCAAGGTATCGGAATAGGTGCCGGGCAATTCGCCCAGAAAATCTGCGCTGTCGTCTGCCTGCAGATGTTGCAGTATGCCTGCTATCTCTTTTTGGTTGAGATTTTTAATCAGGCGTTTTTGCTCATCCGGCGTCATATAGGAAAAAACCTGCGCGTCTTTTGCGCTCTCCATTGCGCGAAACACCATGGCTTGGTCGTAAGGTTTTAACTTGGAAAGCTCCTCCAGAATATAGGGTACGCTCTGATCGACAAGTTTATTTTTCAGCGCGGTATAGTCCCGTCTACGTATCAGTTCTTTGATTTCCATGCATGACTCCTTGCTATTTTGTACTATTTATTTTAACATATAGGTATCTTAAACACAAATGGAGTTTCCTATGTTTAAACGATTGTTTTGTATTTTAATCGGCCTTTTGCTGCCTCTTTCAGCCCTTGCCTCCGAATTTTATGTGTATGGGGACAGAAGTAAAGCCAAAATTGCTATTACCATAGACGATTGCCATGATAAAGCCATTATGGGAAAATTTATGGATCTTGCCAAGCAACATAATGCCAAGCTCAGCTTTTTTCCTATCGGGCGCACATTGCAGGGGGATGCCGACGAAGCCCTGTATTTCCGCTTGTTGGAGGAAGGGCATGAGATAGGCTGCCATAGCAACCGACATAAGAATATGACTACCTGGAAATATTCAAAAATTACCGAAGATCTGCAGGCCTTTCAACAGCGCTTGGACAAGGTGTTGGGGTTTCGTTACCATCCCAATTTTATTCGCTTTCCCTACGGCATAGGCACAACTGCTCCGGGGCTTCCCAATTATAATCGCGGTGCCAAAGAAGCCGGCTACGAACGTATCGTATATTGGGATGTGGTGTTGGATACGCCGGAGGCCATGCTTAGCAAAATACAGAATGGCTCCATCGTGTTGTTGCACGCCAACCAGACAGACCTGAAAGCCTTTGAACAGATTGTGGGCGCATTGACCGAGAAATTTACTCTTGTCACCGTCAGCGAACTGCTGGATGTTCCGGCGGTAAAATATGAGATGTATTAGAAACAGAGCGTAGCCTTTTACATCGCCATCAAACAGAAACAGCGCTTTATTAAACAGAAATGAGAAAACCGGCGAACAAGACACTCGATAGGATATTGTTCTTTTTAAATGAGTTTAGTACGGTACTATGATTTTTTTCAATAAACGAGCGTTGTGATCCGCTCGTTTTAAATTAATAAAAATAATTAGAATGATAAGTGAATAAATACAACCTGATACGACATGACTACACAAAGATGTAGCTTGTTTTATATTCTAAAAACGATACGATGGTAATAGAGAACCGCTTGATACACCCATGAAGAGAGGACGGGAAATCCAAAAAACAAACACTCTGGCGGCGGCTCAGATGAATTTTTAGAGCCTGCCGCAGAGAGTACCGTATCAAAAGCATTTTTCGAAATGGAATGGTTTGTCGATATACAGCACTTCCCACAATTGTAAGCGGCATACAACTCCTTTCATTCCATATGCCTCCGGACGAAAGTCCAGCATCACAGTCTGCTGCAGCAGGCTGTGATGTCTTTTGTGTGAAATAAAGGGGAAAGTTTCAAACATCCGAGTCCGACAGCTTATAAAAAATAAAGTTTCCGATCGCGACGTCAGAAACTTTGAATAATTTTGGTGAACACTTACAGGAATGCAGCACGTATGAGCGAAAATAGAAAGTTCACTCCTCGTTGTTTTCTTCCGCATCCTGTTTTTTCGTGTTTTCGTCAAAGAAGCCGGCCAGAGCATTTCTTCCGTTGATGCCTAATTTGCGATATAAATTTTTGCTGTGATAGCGTACCGTGTCTATGGATATTTCAAGTACCAAAGCGCACTCTTTAAACAGTTTACCCTGGTACAGCAGCTCTGCCAGCTCTTGCTCCCGCTCGCTCAGGTCGTATTTCAGCATGAGTTTGCGGCGCTTCTCGGCAGGGTCCTCGGCAGGAGGATTGCTGGGAAACAGATGCACAATCAGTATCGGAATCAGCAGCGCAAATACGATGAAAAACAATACGGTCAGACTTAAGGAAAAAAATATCAGACCATCGGGAAATCTGTTTGCCAGAAAACTTGGAAGAATCTGCACCAGGAGCTGCAGACACAGCATCGCCAGCAGAAATTTTTGAAAACCCTTGTAATCAAGTCGCTCCTGCATGGCAGAGCCGAGCAGATAGTAGCTGGCAATAAAACCCATGTAGCCGAATGATTGGGTCATATCTCCCAATATTTCCACATTAGCATATCTGGAAACCAGATGCAGCACATAGCTTATAATCATTCCGCCAAAGAACAGGCTGCACAGATGTACAATGTTGAATCGGACCAGAAAATAGATGAGCATCGCGCATACGATGATCAGCAAAGCAATCAGTCCAATCAGCATATCCGGCATATCAGGCGGAAGCTTGCTGTAAAAATACATGATGATTTTATGCGCCGCATAGAAAAAAATAGCGACTCCTATGATGCTGTTGGATTTTGTTTTTTCGCCTGCCAGAGAAGGCACATAATCCTCAGGTTTATACCGGTAAAAGCACAGAAAGGTTCCGATTACCTGCGCGCCCAGATACAGTCTGCCGCTGATGGGGGTCAGAAAGGGCAAGGCGCATATGATTTGAAATACGATTGTATAGAATACCGTCAGCCCGGCGCCGATAAATCTTTCCTTGGGCTGCAGCGCGTAGGTGAATCCGAACAGCGCAATGGCGGAACAGGCACCGTAACACAGCCCGAAGAGCATCATGCCGACAGATACAAAAAAACCCTCCCGAAACAACGAAATCAGCACAAAAAATAATAGTGCCAGAAAGGAGAGTACCTTGGCATAACGGTGCAAATCCTTTGCCCGGATAAACAGCGCCATAAACAGCGTACCCAAGGCATAGGCCAGCCCCATGGCATAAATGCCGCTCATGCCAAACAGCATTTCACTGCCTGTACCAAATGTGATTTTTACATTGCCGAAAATCGGCGCAAGGGAAAACAGCAGCATATACTGCAGTTTTGATCTGCTGTTTTTCAAGTTTTCCCATATGAAATTGGATGATTCCTCCAAAAGACCGCATGTCTTCATGCTGTATTAACCTCGCTCTTTCAACTGTCCGCTGCGGTAACCGTCTAATAATATTTCCAGAGCCTTGATATGATCTTTGATATAGTCCCCTTTGTCTGTTTCACCGATGGTAATGCGCTCCATAACCGGCGCATATATCATGGAGGAATTGAATATGTCGACATTTTTGCTGATGGCCTCTGCTGTGCCTTCAAAAGCCTCGTGCGATACCAGACGCAAGCCGCTGCTGGAATAGATGAGCGTGTAGCCGGCAATGCCTGTTTTTGGTTGGTAGGCCTTGCAGAAACCGCCGTCGATTACAATGAGCCTGCCATTGGCGTGTATGGGCTGTTCTCCTTGCTTTACCCGCACCGGCACATGGCCGTTGATCACATGGGTGTTTGTGCCTTTCAACCCAAAATCGGACAGTATGCGCAATACATATTCTTCGTCATTTTTAAGCGCATAGTAAGGGTTTTGCTCTTCTTTGTGGCTTTCCTTATCGGCTATCAGCAGCCGTTCAAACGTTGTCATGCGATTGCGGCCAAATAGGGGAGAGTTTGCGCCTGCCCACAAAAACCACAGAAAATCCTTCCCTTCCTGCCGTTCCTGGCTGTGGGATATGGCATAGTAACCCTGTCTGGCCTTGCTTTCCACATAATCCATATAGGCTTTTCCGTACAGTAGCTTGCCGTGGACGGGAAAACTGGTGAAGCTGCCGTCTTCGTTGCTGGGAATGCAGCCGTGAAACAGCAGATTGCCGTTTTCAACCTTATATATGGATCCGTTGGTATAGAGGAAACGGATGTGCTTTTGCAGCTTTTCGCTGGATAAAAAGGCGTTGGAAAGCTGCTTTAACAGCGCCGCTTCCCGCTCGCTCAATTCATATGGAGCCGCCGGATTGATGGTGGGGAAGTCGGCATCCTTTAGCGCATAGACTTTATCACCTATCTGTACGGTCTTGTCCGTATAGTTGATGTGGTTCAGCAGCAGCCTGTGCTCCATTCCAAAGCCGGGATTGCGCATGATAATTTTGCCTTCCAGTTTAAACAGCATGATGGCCACCGCCTTATGCAGGCGTGCCAGCTGCTCTCTGCTGTCGCTGTCCGAGCTGCTTTTGGGCATGAAGCAGCGGCAGTCGCTGTGGGCATACACTTCGTTGGCAAAGAGGGAGAGAGGGCGTAGGCTGATACCGTAGCCAATCTCTATAAAATCCAGATTGTTGTAGCTGATGGCGATGTTCAGCGCATTGAGTATGCAGGTGCGGCTGCCGGCACCTGCGCCCATCCACAGCAAGTCGTGGTTGCCCCATTGTATATCCACATTGTGGTGTCGTAAGAGCATATCCATGATGATGTCGGGGCGAGGACCGCGATCGTAAATATCGCCCACGATATGCAGCTTATTGACCGTCAGTTTCTTAATGGTATCACAAAGTGCGATAATCAGCCCGTTTTCATTTTCATACTCGACCAGGCTGTGCAAGACCTCCTTATAGTATTCGGTTTTCAGTATATTGCTCAAATCGTTGCTGAGCAGCTCCAGTATCATGTCTTTAAAGTCCAAAGGGATGACTTTTATGACTTCGCTCAGGGGGAATTTCAGGCTCACCAGTTTAGCGAGCGTAATCAGACGGGATATGGTTACCAATGCCCATTCGTTGTCAGATATGCCGTTGGCATTCAGCTCTTCCAGCTTTTCTTTTGGGTAGTATATGAGCGATGCCAGGGATGCACGGTCTTTCTCCAGCAAGCTGGTGGAAAAGGCTTGGTCTATTTTTTCGCGTATTACACCGGAAGCGTTGTTCAGTATGTGGCGGAAAGCCTCGTGCTCGCCATGTATATCGCTTAAAAAATGCTCGGTTTCTTTGGGCAGCTTTAACACGGCGCGCAGCCTTGCTATTTGGCTTACCACGCTGTTGATGTTGGGGTAGGTGTTGCTCAACGCTTCCAAAAATTGTATGTTCATAGGCTTGCTCCTGTATGCATTATGTTGCGTTTATCTTTATTTAATTATAACATAAAGTATAGTATTGTATAGATGTATTTGATTATCGGGATGAACTGCCATGTTCAATATCAGGCGTTCTTTTAACACTGTATGCGATTTGCATGCTTGTTCCGTTTGTGGAACAGGAAGGCGGATTGTAGCCTGCTGCCGAAGGGCTTGTGCATTTTGAAAATCAATGCGCTTATACTTTCGGACAGCTGTTTATGGTTTCCGCATTGCATAAGCAGACAGAAAATATACAAAAAAATATTTTATTATGATTTGAAACGAAAAAAATTTATTGACATTTAAAAAAAAAGCCCTGTTTTAGGCATGTTTTACTAAAACGGACAGTTTCTATATAACTGTTGCTTCGTATATTTTTCCATGTTTATGCAATTGTAACGAGAGCAGTATTTCTTAAAATACAGAATTGTATGATAATTTTCAAATAAACCACTAAATTTATTGAGAAAAATGCAAAAAAACAGTGCATAAATTTCCAATTTGTTGTACAATGAGTATAATTATAATTCATAGGAGGTCATTATGACTGGTATTGCATTGGTGATTGCATTTATTATTGCAATCGTAATTATGATTCTGGCCATCTCCAAATGGAAAGTACATCCTTTCCTGGCCATTATGGGTGTTTCCTTGATTCTCGGCTTTTTGGCGGGGATTCCGCTGGTAAACAAAACCGTAGATGACAAGACGACTTTGGGTCTTGCTAACATTATCGGCGCCGGCTTCTCCGGTACATTTACGAGCATAGGTATCGTTATCATACTGGGCGCGCTGGTAGGCAGTATTTTAGAGAAAACAGGCGCCGCACTCAAATTGGCTGATCTGGTTATCAAACTCGTTGGCAAAAACAATCCCGAGCTGGCTATGGAACTCATGGGCTGGGTAGTGTCCATCCCCGTATTCTGCGACAGCGGATTTGTTATTTTAAACCCCATCCGTAAGGCTTTGGTGCAGCGCAGCGGTGTTAGCTCTGTTGCCATGTCGGTAGCGCTTTCCTGCGGGTTGTATATCAGCCATGTGCTCATTCCGCCTACACCGGGTCCTATCGCCGCCGCCAATACATTGGGGCTGGGCGACAATCTTCTACTGGTTATAGGCGTGGGCGTGCTTTGCTCCGTTTTTCCCATCATTGCGGGTGTATGCTATGCCAAATACATCGGTAAAAAGGTACAAGCCGGCGATGAAGCGACAAAAGAAGACGTCACAAAAACTTATGAGGATTTGATTGCCGAATACGGCAAGCTGCCAAATGCCTTCCTTGCACTGTCTCCTATACTGATGCCCATCATACTCATGGCGATCGCCAGTGTGGTAAGCATGGTCAAAATGCAGGGTTTCTTTGCGGATCTATTGGTGTTCTTAGGTACTCCTATCATCGCATTGACGGTGGGTACACTCTTTGGTGTATGGGGTCTTGCCGATGCCAAGAAAATGCCGGAATTTTCGGATATTACCAACGAAACGCTCAAAACCGTGGGTCCTATCCTGTTTATCACTGCTGCAGGTGGTGTATTAGGCAGAGTCATTGCATCCTCCGATATGATCAATTTCATTAAGAGCAATGCCGAAGCATTAAAGACCATCGGTATTTTCTTCCCATTTTTATTGGCTGCCATACTCAAAACGGCACAGGGTTCCTCTACGGTTGCCATCACTACAAGTGCCGGTATCGTTGCTCCCTTGTTGCCTGTACTTGGCCTGACTGCCCCGTTTGATATGGCGTTGGTGGTAATGGCCATCGGCGCAGGTGCCATGACAGTGTCTCATGCAAATGACAGCTATTTCTGGGTGGTTACCAACTTTGGTGCGATGAAGCCGGAACAGGGTTATGAAACACAGACTGTAGCAACCTTGGTGCTGGGTATTGCAACCATGCTGCAAATTTGGCTCTTGAGCATTATTTTCTAATATGAGTATATCCTTTTTATTTGCCAGCGATTCCTTTAAGGGTACATTGACCTCGGCGCAGACCGCAGCGTTTCTGGAACAGGCGGCCAGGGAGGTATTTCCCGATTGCCGCAGCAAAACTCTGGAGATAGCCGACGGCGGCGAGGGAACGACCGATGCGGTATTACGCAGTATCCACGGCGAAAAAATTTATGTACAGGTACATGATCCGCTTTTTCGGGAACATAAAGCCTATTATGGCAAAATCGATGAAAGGCGGCTGTCATGGAGATGGCGAGCGCATCTGGTCTGCCCCTGGTAGAGCCGGATAAGCGCAATCCGCTGCACACGACCAGCTACGGCACGGGGGAGATGATACGCCATGCCTTGGATAAGGGCTTTCGGGATATCAGCATCGCCATCGGCGGCTCTGCGACCAATGATGGCGGAATGGGCGCTATGACTGCGCTCGGCGTACGCTTTTTGGATGCGCAGTCCAATCCCTTGCAGGGCTTCGGCCGTGATTTGCAAGCCGTGCGCAGCATAGATATCAGTGGCCTGGATCCGCGCATTGCCGACACAAAGTTTACCGTAATGTGCGATGTCAACAATGTGCTGACAGGGGAGAAGGGTGCGACCTATACATTTGGCCGTCAAAAAGGTGCGGATGATGCTGCACTTGCAGAGCTGGAAAAAGGTATGCAGAATCTGCGAGACATCATATTTGCGCAGTTTGGCATCAATTGTGACGAAATTGCTGGTGCCGGCGCAGCTGGTGGATTGGGTGCAGCTCTTATGGTATTTTTGAAAGCCCGGCTGGAAAGCGGTATTGAGCGTGTGCTGGATTTGGTGCAGTTTGATAAAGCCTTGGAGGGTGTCGATTTTGTCATCACCGGCGAAGGCGCTACCGATTGGCAGTCCGTATACGGAAAGGTGCTCTTCGGTGTAGGCAGACATGCCAAAGCCAAAAGCATACCCGCTTTTGCCATCGTGGGCTCTATGGGGCGTGGTGCCGAGGATATCATGGAACATGGCATAGAGAGTATCATCACCTGTGTCAATGCGCCCATGCTTTTGGAACAGGCTCTGGAAAATGCTGAAACACTGTATCTCAGTGCAGCACGCAGACTGTTCCGTCTGATAAAAGCCGTAAGAAGTAAATAAAATGAAAACAGTATCTTTTTGGAGATACTGTTTTCAAATGCCGTTTTATTTCTTGTTTTTTCTACTTTTTCAAAAACCAAATAGAAATCTCACTTTATGAAATGGAAAAAAGAATGTTTGCACGTAAACCCGAATACAAAAACGGGAGCTTGCAAAGTTTTTGAAAAAAAGGATACTATTCTTTTGGCAATTCTAATTTGAGTTTATTATTATATATTTCTTTTCGCTTTTTTTGTAACAATTACTTTATCAAAGCGGTGCAAAACGATTCAGACTCTCATCGTAATAATAGCCCTCGTCGCCCAGGCGCTGGATAATATGCATCTCATCCAGCTGCATGTCATCGCATAAAGCCTCTAAATTGGGGTAAAAATCGCGCAGCTTCATATTGATGTAGCACAGCAGCATTACATTGTCATTCGGTATCATGGCGTACTCCTTTGATTTGGTTGCTTTTTTATTATAGCACATTTCTTTGTAATTGCTAAATTGATGTTTTTCGTGTTATAATGCTACTATATATTGTGATACTGAAGGATATCTATGAAAAAATTACTGTTTCTCCTCATTGCAATACTATTGATTTCCCTTGGCGCTTTTGCAGAGGAAGGGGAAACTATTTTATATACCAGGACGCCTACAAAAATCTACCAAAGTCCGGATAAAAGCAGTGAAGTTATGGGTATGCTGGAGGCCTATCTGCCGCATGTATATACCGTAGCCAATGGTTTTGCTTATAGCGAGGCCATACAAGGCTATGTGGAAATGAGTAAGATGCGGGAGATTAAAATAAAGCCTTTGCCGGAAAAATCCATATTTTTTGAGTCACAGCGCAGCCTGTATGCGCTTCCGATGGAGAAGGCCGATATCATTCGTGAGCTGGAGCTGGAAGAGGAGCTTATTTTGCTCGGTTCCAGCATAGGCTATGCCAAAGTCAAAGACACCAAGGGCAATATCGGCTATGTGCATAGCGTGGGGCTGAAGGAAGTGGGCAAGGAGTGGAAAATACGTTCTCCTTTTAATGTATATTCACGCTATCCCGCAGCAATATTGGAAAAGCCTATATTGAGCGCCAAGTCTGTAGGGAACTTGGAGCCTTATGTAGTCTATACCGTCAACGAAACCAGCCGCGGGTTTGTCAAAGTGACCGCAGGCAATATTGTTGGTTATGTGGAGCTGGATGCGCTCAGCGTATATCGCAGCAGTGCCAAACAGCTCATGGTTGCATACAGTCCCCATCGCTTTTCCGTACAGAATGCGCAAGGGCAGGTACAGCAGGGCGAATATACCTATCTGGTAAAGCGCAGACAGGGTACGGTTATCGATACGGCGACAAGCGCTGTTCTCAGCGGTACGAATGTGCAGTTTGTACAAATCAATGTCGCAAAGCCGCACCTGGTAAAAACCAACGATACAGTCGTTATGTATATCGATCCGCAGACCGGTATGGAGCTGGGACAAAGCATAGAAGGAGAACGCTTTGTGCATGTGCTGGGGGAATCGCTCAACAGCTACCTAATAGAGCACGAGGGCGTGTTGGCATTTGTGCGTAAAAGTGCCTGCAGTGAAGTAGAACCTACGCTGATGAACATCACCATGGTGGAGTTTTTGCAGGATGTGAGCGTACGTACACAGAAATCAGGTGAGTATTTTTATAAAAAAGGCGATTTTGCCTTTGTTTTTGCAAAGTATAACGAGTATTACGAATTGACCGGCGAGGATAACATCTTTGTACAGGCCGATGCGATCCGCCTGCTTGGTCAGGATACTCCCTTGGACGAAAAGCGTACTACACTTTTGAACAATGCTATGTTTTACGCTTTCCCCGATACACGCAGCGATGCGGTGCAGGTGGAAAAGGGGAAGTCCGTTA
>JBHADM010000088.1:0-14441 GCA_041855045.1 Bacillota bacterium
AGAAACAAATCCTTTTTGTTTTTAAAATGATGGTATAGTGCGCCTCTTGTACATTCTGCTTCCTCCACTATGCTTTCCAGGGAAGTTTTGGCATAACCAAACTCTGCAAAATGTCGCCTGCCTATACGGATTAAGTGCGCAATGGTCTGCGCAGAGGATACTTCGTTTCTATTCTGTTTGATCATAGCATTCAATATTATTCTCCTGATAATCTGCGCTTGGTGGAATGACTTGAATCACATCCACCAGAATGTCGCCCGGCGCCTCAATGATAAAGTGTCGCTGTCCGAAATCCTCACTTTGAATATCCAATAGGAATGTTATAGAATCATTGTGTTTTAATGTGTTGTATATCTCATCCACATTATCGACTTCCAAATTCAAAATAATTCCTTTGCAGTTTGCCTGATAGCGGCCTGGAATCGTGGAATGCGCGCTGTCCATCACTGCCAATTCAAAACCGGAGGCATGCTTTAGGCTGATATACCAATCGCTGACAAAGCTATACTCGAAAGCAAAGTGTGTGATGAAAAAATCGGATATAACCTTTATATTCCGGTTCATTAGTACGGGATAGGAACTAATCAACATATATTTTTCGTTTATTATTTCTTTATTACTTCTTTCATGATAACTATAACATACATACAGTGTGTATGTAAATATTAAAATCATTATTTCAAACATCAATTCAATATATTTTTGCTATTTTATCCTTGACAGTGCATGCCATACATGCTAAAATAGCATTTGTCGTGGAGAAATCGCCTAGTCTGGTCGAGGGCGCACGACTGGAAATCGTGTAGGCTGGAAACAGTCTCGAGGGTTCGAATCCCTCTTTCTCCGCCACATACTAAAAAGCACCTGCTGATGCGGGTGCTTTTTAGTACTGCCATTATTTTCAATTTTTTTAATCGCTTTCAGTTACATAGAGCGAATACAAATGCAAAAACAGCGCCCTGCTAAGAGCGCCGTTTATACTGTTTTTGTGATAAAAAATCAACCAATGCCACCGTAAAAAGCACCAACAACCAATACGATAATTGCCATTGCGCAATATACATATTTGCTTAGGGGCATAATCCAACTTGGAAGAGGTTTTTGACGACCTTTTTCAAGCTCTTCTTTTACCTTCTTCTCTCCATATACCCAGAAGAAGAGTATGCCTGCCATTGCTGCTCCCAATGGGCATACATAGATGGACAGGGCATCCATCCATTCACCAATAATACCTTGGATTACAACGGATACCAAAATACCTACGCCACCAATCGCCAATGTGGCCATCTTACGATCAAAACCAAACTTCTCCTGCAATGTTGCGATGGGAGCTTCGAATAGGTTGATCAAGGATGTCATACCGGCAAAGAGGATCGCAACAAAGAATATGATGGTTACAATGCTGCCCATAGGCATATTTCTAAATAAATTCGGCAGGAAGATAAACATGAGACCGGGGCCGCCTTGATTGAGTTGCTGACCGGTGGTTGCAATTGCGGGAATAATGACAAAAGCTGCCAAAAGTGCTGCCAAAGTATCAAAGAAAGCAACGTTTTTAGAAGCGTCCGGAATATCTTCCTTATCATCTAAATAGCTGCCGTAAATCAATGTGCCACTGCCGGCAACAGAAAGCGAGAAGAATGCCTGTCCCATTGCATAAATCCAAACCTTGGGATCTGCCCAGCCGCGGATATCGAAAGTAAAGATGTATTTATAGCCATCCATTGCACCAGGCTGGAATGCAATATATATTCCCAAAATCACAAACAGGAAGAAGAATAAGGGCATCATGATTTTGTTGGCTTTTTCTATGCCGGAACCAATACCTGCAATGAGAATAATAATTCCGAGAACGATGCCAACAATCTGCCAGAAGTTATTGCCATAAGCCTGAGCCATACCGCCAAAAGCAGCGCCAAAAGCATCCACACCCATGGCCTCTACCCCTTCCGGATTCAGTACAGAGCCGGTAAAGGAGCCTACTGTGTATTTGATAATCCAGCCAACTACTACGGAATAACCGATGGCAAGCATCAATGATCCCACAACGGGAATCAATCCCAAAGCCTCACCGACTGACTTTTTCAGACCTCTGCTTTCAAAAGCTTGACCAAATGCACCGATGGGGCCGGATTTGGTAGCGCGTCCGAAGCCCATTTCGCCAATCACACCGGAGGACGAAATGAGGAATACGAAAATGAAGTAAGGAATAAGGAAGGTGCCGCCGCCATATGCGCTCACACGCTGCGGAAACATCCAAATATTTCCCATGCCTACCGCAGAACCGATGCAGGCTAATATAAAACCCCATTTGCTGCGAAAGCTATCACGTTTGCTTGATACGTTTTTATTAGACATAACATTATTACCTTAATAGAAAGATTTTTTCTTACAATTTATTCTTCGATTTTTTCAAGAGATGCCTGGAAGTGACGAAGAATAGGTGGTTCCCATGTAATTTTGTAACCGCGTTTCATCTCGGTACGGCGTTTCCATACTTCATTGATGGCTTCAATTACCATGTCATAATGAGATTGCGTGTACACACGACGCGGAATCGCAAGACGCGTAAATTCATTAATACTCTTGATCTGTTCGCCGGTATCGGGGTCATTGCCCATCATATAGCTGCCAATATCACAGGTACGCAAGCCGCACTCTTTGTACAGCTCTACTGCAAGTACTTGTCCGGGGAATTCATAATAAGGCAGCTGCGGATAGAACTTTGCTGCATCCAGGAAGATACCATGGCCGCCTGCAGGGGATTGATATGGTATGCCATACTCATCCAATCTTGCGCCGATATATTCCATTGTACCTAAGCGATAGCGCAACCAGTCCTCATCCAAGCCTTCGTACAAACCGACTGCCAAAGCTTCCAAGTCACGACCGTTCAAACCGCCATAGGTATAGAAACCTTCGTTGCTGATACAGTTGGCTTTGATTTTAAGAATGTACGGAGCATTTGCATCCTTTACGCCGATCAGACCACCCATGTTTACGATGGTGTCTTTTTTCGCGCTCATGGTGAAAGTATCTGCAAGGTCGAAGAAAGCACGGGTGATTTCCTTAATGGACATATTGGCGCATTCCTTCTCGCGAAGTTTCACGAACATGGCGTTTTCAGCATAGCGTGCAGCGTCTATATTCAAATGAATGTTGTATTTTTTGCAAATTGCAGCGGTTTCGCGCATGTTTTGCAAGCTTACCGGTTGACCACCTGCCGAGTTGTTAGTGATGGTCATCACAACCATACCGATGTTTTCGGGACCTTTTTCCTGAATGATTTCTTCCAATTTCTGCACGTCCATGTTGCCTTTAAAAGGTGCGCGCAGTTGACTGTCGGCGGCTTCCGGGTTGCAAGCTTCCAAACATCTGGCACCGGCGATCTCTACATGGGCGCGAGTGGTGTCAAAGAACAGGTTTGCGATAGCATATTTACCCTTTTGTAAGAAAGATGGAAACAGAACTTTCTCTGCTGCACGACCTTGGTGTACAGGTTGGAAGTATCCATAGCCAAAAATGTCTGTTGCCGCATCTAAAAGCTTATAATAGCTTCTCCCGCCGGCATAGGCTTCATCACCCATCATAAGGGATGCCCATTGTTTGTCGCTCATTGCGTTGGTACCGGAGTCGGTCAGTGTATCTACATATACATCTTCGCCGCGCAGACGGAACAGGTTGTAGGATGCTTCTTTAATGAATTTTTCACGCTCTTCGCGTGTAGTCATTTTGATTGGTTCAACCATTTTAATACGATATGGTTCTGGTATAAATTTAGGCATTGCCATTCCTCCTATAATTTCCATACACAAAAAAAGTTTGCGTATTGGTTTTATATACTAAATCCTATTATTTAATTATTTGATTCAGTATTTAGATAACCCCGGTCATCGATAACGACTGGCGGACGGCAAACTACACCGATTGGCTAATATCACCAAGGGCTGATTCAATTGTATTATTTATAAACGAATACCATAGCAACGGTTTAAAATAATTATCCTCCTTTCATGGTGTCGCATACAGTTATTCTTTTATACTTGTATTAAATATACTATAAACAGCAAATATTGTCAATGATAACTTTTTTACATTAATAATTTATAAAAAAATCCTCTTTTTTAACAATTATGTTGCATCCCAAACCAATTTACACATAATACTTTCTATACTTGCATTTCACATGCTCTTATGATATAAATATTAGGAAACAAGCGCGATGACAAGAAGCAGTAAAAGCGGATCCACATACAGAGAGAAGGCGGTGCTGCAAGCCTTTATGTGAAAGACTTTGAACCCATCTTGGAGCTGTATGTAAAACATACCGGTTTCTCCCGTTATTGAGATACAAGTGTGGAAATATCCAAATTTAGGTGGTACCACGGACTTTGTTCAGTTCGCCCTATGCTATTTGCATAGGGCTTTTATGTTGCAAAATGGAGGATAACATGAAATTAGAAAAATTAGTAGGAGATCGTTTTAAGGAAAAACCTGCTGACTGTATTATAGACAGTCATGCGCTGATGATACGCGGCGGCTATATCAAATATGTGGGAAGCGGCATATTCTCTTTGTATATGCCCCTGAAGCGCATCGCGCGCAAGATAGAGCAGATCATCAGGGAAGAGATGGACAAAATAGACGGGCAGGAAGTGTTGTTCCCTGTGGTGATGCCTGCAGGTCTGTTGGAAGAATCCGGCAGATATACCAGTATAGGTAAGGAATTGCTGCGCTTTAACGACAGAAACGGCAACCCCTACGTACTGGGTATGACCCATGAGGAGGCCTCTGTGCAGATGGTGCGTGAATACGGCCAGAGCTATGCCAAGTATCCTTTTATGATATACCAGATACAGACCAAGTTTCGCGACGAGGCAAGACCGCGCGCAGGCCTGATTCGTGTGCGTGAATTTACGATGAAGGATGCTTATTCCTTTCACACCAGCCAAGAAGATTTGGAAGCCTATTATGCGCGCTGCCATCAGGCATACGAGCGGATTTTTCAGCGAACAGGGCTGAAAAACGTGGTGTCGGTTGCATCCGACTCCGGCATGATGGGCGGAAATGTATCCCATGAGTTTATGTTGCTCACCCCCATCGGCGAGGACTCCATTGCCATATGCGAGAGCTGCGGCTATCGTGCCAATCTGGAAGCTGCCGAAAGCATCACGGAAAATCGGCGAGATGAGGTTTCCCACCCACTCACCATGGTGTATACGCCGCATATGCAAACCATAGAAAATGTTTGTAATTTCCTGCATGCAGATGTAAAAAAATCCTGTAAGGCAGTGGTTTACCAGCGCAACAGCGACAATAAATACATCATACTGTTCCTGCGAGGCGACCTGGAAGCCAACGAAACAAAAATAACTAACTATCTGGGCTGCGAGATTCACCCTGCTTTGATTACGGCAGAAAGCGGCATCAATGCAGGCTACATCGGCCCAGTAAACCTGCAGGCAGATGCCATCGTACTCTATGACATGAGCCTTGCAAATGCAAATAATGTATGCTGCGGCGCGAATGTGGAAGAATACCACTACACCGGACTGGATATGCAGCGCGATATACAAAATGCGGAATATCATGATTTTGCCAAGGCAAAGGACGGCGGCATCTGTCCGCACTGCAGCGCAGCAAGTCTGCATATTTCGCGCGGTATAGAGGTGGGCAACATCTTCCAGTTGGGCACAAAATACACCGCATCCATGAATATGAGCTATATTGATCAGGATGGTCAAATCAAGTATCCCGTTATGGGCTGCTACGGCATAGGTGTCGGTCGACTCGCCGCCGCTATATGCGAGGAAAGCCATGATGAATACGGTCCGATCTGGCCGCTTGCGATTGCACCATGGCAGGTGCATCTCTGCGCAGTGCGCGCCGATGACGCACAGGTAAAAGAATATGCGGATGCACTCTATGAACAGCTGCAGAACGCAGGGGTGGAAGTGATCTATGACGACAGAAGCGTCAGCGCGGGCAATATGTTCTCCGATGCTGACCTGCTCGGCGTACCACTTCGGGTTATTGTCAGCCCCAGAAATATGAAGCAAAACATTGTAGAAGTGCAGAGCAGGGATAAGAGCATGAAAGAAACGATACGTCTGGAGAATGCTTTGCAGGGAATACAGGATATATTAAAACAGTTGCGTTAAAAAAATCCCGCACACTCATATGAAAATGAACTGCCCCCGAAAAGTTAGACCAATAATTCAACTTAAGGGGGTCAGTTTTTTTATGGCGAAATACAGTTTTGAATTTAAGAATATGATTGTGAAAGAGTATCTAAGCAATAAAGGTGGATACAGATTTCTCAGTGATAAGCATGGAATTCACCATTCGCTTATCCAATGTTGGGTAGCAAATTACAGGAAATTCGGTGAAAAAGGTCTTATGCGCAGTCGACAGAACCAAGTTTACACTTTTGAATTCAAGTTAAATGTGGTAGAGTTATATCTAATAGGTGAACTATCGTATCAGGATCTTGCACTCCAAGTAGGGATGACAAACACTGGACAAATTGCGAGATGGGTATTGGATTACAAAGCGGCGGGTCCAGATGCATTAAGACCAAAAAAGAAAGGTCGAAGGCGTAAGATGGACAAAGACAAAATCATTGAGAAAATCGAGGAAAGTGATTCAACAGAACAAATGGAATTACTTCTCCGATGGAGAACTTCTTTGGAATTATGAAACAGGAAATGTGTTGTGCAACTGTGAAATGAAACAACCCCCCTCGTTTTTGGGGATTTTAAATAATAATATTTTTGAAAGGAATAGCCATGAATAATACAAGAAAAAGTATTTGGAATATATATGTTCGTTGTATAAAAATAGCAATTAAATCAAAAACTAATTTAACATTAATTTTTATTTTTTCTTTGTTATCGGCGGGATTAAGTATATTTTCTAGTATGACTTTAAAATATGTTGTTGATGTTGCAATTCCATTATTAAATATTAATTTATTGTGGATTTATCAAGCTGTATTTTTTTTGTGTGTTCTTTTGAGCTCGATATTAGGAATACTTGCAGTGGTTTTTGCAAATAAAATTTGGTCAATGGTTCAGAGAGAAATTAGAGGAAAAATGTATAGTCATCTTTTGAAGGTGGATTATTCAGTTTTACAAAATCTTGAAAAAGCAAAAGTACATACAGCAATAAATCAAGGAGTGGATGCTTTGGAAGAAATATTCATGAAAGGTATCTCTATCGCTTTGGGTTATGTACTTAGCATTTTTATTACACTATTTGTTATGTTTGCTACTGATTGGAGATTAACTCTCCTATCTTTACCTGTTTTTCCATTGATGATAAAACTTTTTGCAAAGTTGAATAAAGATTTAAGTAAGGTCTTTGGTACACTTCAGAAACAAAGAACAAAGCTTACTCAATCTACGCAGGAAAATATAGATTGCATAATAAATATTCGTAATTATAATATGGAAACCGACCAAATTGAAAGATTTTCTGATGTTTGTGATGGGCTTGGAAATGCTATGGCAAAACGCAATTATATTTTTGAGCTAATGAACAGAGCAAGTTGGACGCTTATTATGGTTCCTTATCAAGCTATATTGTTTGGAGTTGGGGGAACTTTAGCAATCATTTATGGTATTCCTACAATTGGTACTCTTCTTATTTTTTCTAACTTTACAAATTATTTAATTCAGCCGGTTATGTCTTTGACAGGAATTAGTAACCAACTCTCAATGGCTAAAGATTCTTTTGAGAGAATTGATGAAATTTTAGGTTTACCTCAAAAAATTAAAATGAATTATCCGAATGTAAAAAATAAGGAAAACGTAGCAGAATTAGTAGATTTAGGTTTTTCTTATGAAGGGCAAAGCAAGAAGGTGTTTGAGAATTTGAATTTTGATATTCCTAATGAAGGAACTACCATATTATGGGGGAAAAGCGGGAGTGGTAAAAGTACAATTCTGAAAATTATCGCAGATTTACTTCCATTAAAAAACAATGAAAGTATTCGTAAAAATACGCAGAAGAAGTGGAGTTATTTTCCACAAAACCCTTCTCTTTTCGAGGATAGCATTCGAAACAATTTCTTACGAGTATGTCCTAATCTTACTGAGGAAGGAATTTTTAATTTATTAGATAAAGTTGGATTATTACAAATTATTAAAAATAAAGAAAATAGTATTGACAGTCAAGTAAATCGTAATGAACACTTGTTATCCGGGGGAGAATATCGAAGATTATGCTTAGCAATATTTTTATCATTTGAAGCAGATGTTTTATTGTTAGATGAGCCGACGGCGTCTTTAGATGAATATAGTTCAAGAGTAATTTGTAAGGTTTTAGAAGATTTATCATTAGAAAAAAGAACCCTTGTTGTGTCGACACATGATGCTCAATTAAAAGCCATAGGTAATAGTATTTGTGATTTATATTGATATTAAATGTTAAGAAGATATTATATTATTCTCATATAAAAAAGGTTCTCTGTCAACAGTTGGGGTAGGGAAAATTGCATGAATAATAATTCCAAAATGGATGTGATATATCATCACTAAGCGAGTAATAAAAATCTATTTCTAAGGGTTCTGAATGAGGATATTTTGGGCTCTATACTATCAGTTGGGGGAATTACCCCAGCTGATAGTATAGAGCCCTTTAAAAATTAACCTTTTGATATTTTATCAGTAAACATTTTCCAATGTCTTTATATACCAATTATTATTCACGGTATAGAGCAGCATCAGATTGTTTTCCGCATAGAATGAAACGCTGTATATTTCTGCGTCTGTTTCTGCAAAGTTGCGTGTAAAAACAGCATCTCCCGTTGCCATATCGCTGATGGCGATGTCGCTCGCGCCATCCTTCCTGGATCGCAAACCGGTCAGCGCGAGATATTTACCGTCTGCAGAAATATCATATAGTATTATTCCGTCCTCCATCGCCATCACTTCCTCAAACTGTTCCGAAATCGAAGTTGGAAGCTGCTTTATCTCATAGCTGTTGCAATCCGCCATGATATTGGTGCCGTATAGTATGTTCCCTCTTCTTCCGAAATAATCTCCGGTTCCGGTAATGCGGCGGTCGCTTTGCGTAGATACATCGTACACGCCAAAGCCCGCTCCCCATTCCCAGCCATGTACACTATACACGAATCGATTTGCATCAAGCGCATCTGATGCGTGGAAGGATCTGATAAAAAGGATGTCATTTTCATAAAAACTTTTTTCGTCTACAGGGTATTGTAATTCCTCCTCATCGTAGCCGACATCATCGGCGCAAGGTAGATATTTCAGATACTTTTCATACCTTGATTCCGCTCCCTCATCAATCATTTCCGAAGGTACACCTTGCAGCAGAAGCTTGCTTTCGTTGGATGCCAGGTGTTGTTGGCTCAGACTGCCATCATTCTCGCTGTGTATGGCAATATCCCCGCCCGGCATGTACAGCATCCCGTACGGCTGACTCTCTGTATTGATTTTGCAGTCCTGCGCAATGTTTGTTCTCAATAAGGTTCTTTGTTCTGTGTTGTCCGATTCTATCCACAAGCACAGTGTATCATCCTCCCATGTGTGTTCCCGCAAGTCAACCGCATGATCGATATGTGCGCTAAGCAGCAGTGAATCATCCTGTGTATTAAATACCATCAGCTCCATACCCCTTGTTTCCTGCAGCTGATACAGAACCACGCAGTCTTTGGAATTCAGCATCCATGCGCCCTGTATATGCGCGGAGCTGTCTTTAATAAACATGGACAGGTCAATGGTTTTCTCATTTTCATTGCCTTCGGCAAGCGTGTTTGAGAAAAGGAGATTGCCTTTTAAACTTGCATTGGTCTGCAGCAGCACGAGAAATAGTATACATAGAGTCAGAAAAATCCTTTTGATTTTTTGAATCAGGGTTTGCCGTTTCATGTGTTATCCCTCCCTTTGGAAAATATTTTTGCCGTATTTCTATTCAAAAACCCGCAGCCAAAATGAGATCTGCGGGTTTTAGTACATTATTCTTTTTTCACTCTGGCAGAGGAAACAATAACTGTTCTCTGTATGATGATGAACAGCAGCAACAGTGCGCCGGTAAAAATCTTTGCCCACCAGGAGTTCATCGCGCCGTTGAATGTGATAATAGCCGGTATCGTCGCTTTAAGCAGTACACCCAACATGGTGCCGAACATATAGCCTACACCGCCGGACAGCATGACACCGCCGATAACGCAGCTGGATATAACATCAAGCTCGGCACCCATCAGGGACAGATTCCATCCGGATTTTACATAGATGGCATAAGATATGCCTGCTATTACAGAGCAAAGTCCATTAAAGGCGTACACCAGGATTTTGGTACGTGCAATCGGCAAGCCCATGAGATTGGCAGACTGCTCATTGCCGCCTATGGCGTAAACATTGCGCCCAAAACGCGTCTTTTGCAGAATGATAATGCCGATAATAATCATTACAATAAAGAGTATCGTGTTGAGGTCGATGCTGGCAACGGGCTTTATTTTCACCCATTCACCCTGTGCATTCGGCCAAAGAATATACATTTTTGTTGAAGCAAGCACATCTATCATAGAGTGATTGATGGGAACGGATTCCCGGCTGATCAACGAGCATATGCCTCTGGCAAAGAACATTCCTGTCAGTGTGGTGATAAAGGGCGGAACATTGAGATAATGAATACATGCTCCCATCAATATGCCAAGCCCTACACCGAAAAACAGCGCCACTGCAATGCACACCAAAGGGTGTACGCCAAGCACAGTCGTACCGTAGGCAATGATCATTCCGGTAAGCGAAGAAACGGCTGCAACGGAAAGATCAATTCCACCGGTAATTAGCACCAGTGTCATTCCAACGGCTGAAATACCTATATAGGCATTATCCGCAAAGAATAAACTGAAGGTGCGAACAGATGTAAAGCCTTTATTGCCGTACAGTATTGCGCCAAAAATATAGATGAGTATGAATATTCCGAGCGTTGCATATACCATTAAAAGATTTGGGTTTTCAAACGCACGGAAGCGTTTTCTGCTACCTTGCACTCAGCTCACCTCCCATTAAGGCCTGTCGCTTGCTACGACGCTTTGCCATGGCATTGCGGACAGGCTCGGACTGCAATACGATAACGGCAGCAATAATCAAAGCTTTGAATGCCATAATCGCCTCGGATACAATACCAAAATAAAGCACCAATGTGGTGATGGTACGAATGATGATAGAGCCGACTATCGTACCTGTCAGGCTAAATTTTCCTCCCGTCATGCTGGTACCGCCGATAACCACAGCCAAAATCGCATCCATTTCGTAACCCAAACCCGCATTATTGGAGTCGCAGGAGGAAATGCGACTGGAATAAATCAAGCCCGCCATACCGGATAATAAACCCGTTAACATAAAGGCGATGATGATGATCGTATCGGAACGCAGACCGGATACACGACTGGCGCTGGGATTGATTCCAACCGATTCTACAAACATGCCGAATGCAGTCTTACGCACAAAAAGCATGACTGCAAGCACACAAATTAATGCAATGATTATGGGCAAGGGCAAACCAAGCACAGTGCCATTGCCTATAAATTTAAAAGGGCTGTACTGCGTTGTAAATTGCTTGCCGTTAGTAATGATCTGCGCGATACCTCTGCCTGCCACCATCAAAATCAATGTTGCAATAATGGGCTGTATCTTGAGCTTGGCTATGAGCATACCGTTGAACAGACCCATTAATATACATACAAGCAAGGGAAGCATAATCACAAGAATAAACGGTTTTACAGTATAGTCGCCGGGTGTGGGATACTCCAGTACATCCCAGCGTAAAAACTTCAAAGCAATGGCGCCGGATACCGCCACCAATGCGCCGACGGAGATATCCGTTCCGCCCAGAGCGATAACCAGGGTCATGCCAAGTGCAATGATGGTGATTTCAACAGAGCGGTTCAAGATATCTATCGGTGTGCCATAGAGTACCTTTGTGCCGTCGCTCAGGGTACGCAGCTGTATGTTCAGAAAGTCAGGTCGCAGTATAAATCCCACCAGAAGTATGAGCAACTCTGCAACAATAGCCCAAAACAGCTTAGATCGGAAGAAGCTGCTCTTATCTTTTATCAACGGATTATGCATTTACCGCTTCCTCCTTTGCCGTATCCTTATCCTCGGCAATCACCGCCAGGATGTCCGATTGCTTTGTATTGTCCCCATCCAGCTCTGCCGCTTTTTCCAAATCCCTCATCACAATGATGCGATTGCTGCAGCGAATGATTTCATCCAGCTCCGAAGAAATAAAAATAAGACTGAGCCCTTCGCTGCACATTTTCAGCATGAGCTGTTGAATTTCCGCCTTGGCGCCGACATCGATACCGCGCGTGGGTTCATCCAAAATCAAAAGCTCTGGATTGCTCGCCATCCAGCGTGCTAAAATAACCTTTTGCTGGTTTCCGCCGCTAAGCTCCCCTACTTTTTTCTCGGCACTGGGTGTAGCAATGGATAAAAGTTTGATGTACTTATCTGCAAGCTCCAGCTGCTCCTTCATGGGAATCGGCCTGTTGATGCCGCGCACTGCCTGTACAACCAACGCAATATTCTCCCTTATAGACAGATCGCCGATGATGCCGTCGCGTTTTCTATCTTCGGGACAAAATGCCATTTTGCTGCGTATGGCATCGATCGGTGCATGCAGTTTTTGTTCCTTACCATGCATCAACACCCTGCCTTTAACAGGCGGATTGACACCGAATATCATCTCGGCTGTTTCGGTTCTGCCAGATCCCAATAGTCCGGCAAATCCCAGAAGCTCACCTTTTTTTATAGCAAGGGTAATGTTTTCGACTTTTCCGGGTATGCCTATTCCTTCCGCTTCCAAAACGAATGGAGCATCATCCTTTGGTTCAGCTTTTTTCATTCGGAAAATGGCATTGACATCCTTGCCTATCATATTCGTCACCAGCTCCAGACGATTGGTTTCGGAAGTAACAAACTCGCCAACCAGCTTGCCGTTGCGCAATACGGTCATTCTGTCACTCAAGGAAAATACCTGATCCAGGAAGTGTGTAATGAATATAATACCCAATCCCTGTTTTTTCAGTTCCCGCACAACATCAAACAACCTTTCGGATTCTTTTTCATCCAATGAGGATGTAGGCTCATCCAAAATTAAAATTTTGGCATTGACATCCACCGCTCGGGCAATAGCTGCCATCTGTTGTATGGCAATAGAATAAGAGGATAAAGGCAACGTTACATCAATATCCATGCCCATGCGCTTCATCAAATCGTGCGCACGTGTATGAATGCATTTCCAATCTATACGACCTCGTTTCATCGGTTGTCTGCCAATGAAAATATTTTCGGCAACGGTAAGATTAGGACAGAGATTGACCTCTTGATATACCGTAGATATGCCTACTAAATTTGCCTCATGTGGAGACGCCGGTCGTACTTCTTTTCCTTCCAAAAGGATATTACCGCTATCCATACGATTAACACCGGTAAGACATTTAATCAACGTGGACTTTCCTGCGCCATTTTCCCCCAGCAAGGCATGAACTTCTCCTCTTTTAAGCGTAAAATCAACATTATCCAAGGCTTTCACGCCGGGAAATGCGATGCTGATTCCCCGCATTTCCAGAATATTTTCGTGCAAAAAATCACCTCCTTTAGCAAAAGATGGATGAGCAAAAACCCATCCACCTTTTCTATTATCCACATTTGGATAATATTTTTATTGTCTGATTAATACAGGCGCTCTGCGATTTTATCGGCGGCCTTTTCTGACAAACGACCGTCTGAACTGTATACAATGCCGCCTTCGGCGTCAAAGCAACCTTCTTCCGGGTGGAGGATTTCTCTGCCCATGGTTTCACCTGCAATCAACTTCTTCAATGCATCTACCACGAACGGACCATACAAAGGTGTGCATTCAATAGTGGCATTCATGTCGCCAGCGATAATGGCATCAAATGCTGTTTTCGGGCTGTCGCATCCAACAATGATGATGTCTTTGCCGGGAACTTTGCCGGCAGCCTTGATGGCTTCGATTGCGCCAAGTGCCATATCGTCGTTATGTGCGAGCAACACATCGATTTTTTCATGGGCTTTGAGGAAGCTTTCCATAACAGTCTGGCCTTCTGCACGGGTAAAGTTACCGGTTTGAGAAGCCAATACCTTAAAGTTGGGATATTTATCCAATACTTCCCTGATACCATTTTGGCGGCCTGTGGCAGCATCTGCACCAGTGGTGCCTTCCAAGATTACCACATTAATATCCTCTGTGCTGCGACCGAGTTTTTCGATATAGTTTACTGTCCAGGTAGCCATACGGCGGCCTTCTTCAACGAAATCGCCGCCAAATGCTGCGGCATACTGGATAGAATCCATGTTATCGGGCATACGGTCTATCAAAATAAGTGGGATCTCCGCTTCGTTTACTTCTTTGAGTACTTCTTCCCAGCCTGTGGATAC
>JBHADM010000089.1:0-11328 GCA_041855045.1 Bacillota bacterium
GGCTTGCCCAAGCGTTGTGCCAGATCGCGATAGCTGACAGTTTGTCCGTAGGGGATATCTGCCAGGGCAAGGCAGGCGGTGCGAGTAAAGCCTGCAAGCTGCGGGTCAAGCGGCAGGGTAAAGACCTTGCGCTTTCCTTGAAAATATTCTTTTAATTCCTTGTCTGCCTGTTTTCCAAGCGCGGACAGTTTGGCGTTCGGCGTGGTATCGCACACGGTCGAAAGGCTGTGCAACGCCTTGCCGTCGTGCTCGATACAGAATATGCCGTAGCAGTTTTGTATGATTTCTTTGTACATAAATATCTCCATTTTTCCAAAAAGCACTGTTAAAAATTCATACTATCATATATAATTATACTATAAACATAAATAAATGACATGGAGAAACTTATGAACGATGTTATGCAGTCACTCATACCCCGTCCTCTTAACGTGCGCAAACTTGACGACAGTCAGCGCAAGATACGCAAGCACTTTATTATTAACAGCCACAACTTTGTGGTTGCAGACATCTTTAACGGCTATCTGAAAAAACTGTTGGGCTTTGAGCTCAAGGTGCTTCCGGGATACGACAAAGCCAAGCTCAACTTCATACAGGAGGATGGCTTTGACACCGAGGAGTACACGCTACATATAGACGGCAGCATAGACATTCATGCAAGCACCCATCAGGGCTTGCTCTACGGTGCGTATACGCTGCTGCAGATTATTGACCACAGCGAAAACAACCTTCCCAAAATGGAAATCAACGACAGCCCGGCTATGCCTTTCCGCGGCTACTACCACGACATCACCCGAGGCAAGGTGCCGACAATGGAGAGCTTTAAGGAGCTGATAGACCTTGCCAGCTTCTACAAATACAATCAATTTCAATTTTATATCGAGCATACGTTCCAGTTTGAGGGCTTGGAGCAGGTATGGTTTGACAAAAGCCCCATCACCGCCGCCGACATCATAGAGCTGGATCAGTACGCCGCCGACCGCGGTGTGGATCTCATCCCCTCGCTGACGACATTCGGCCATATGTACGAGATACTGCGCACCGCCAAGTACAAGCATCTCTGCGAAAAAATGGAGCCGGACAAAAAGGATTACAACTTGATCGACCGTATGGCACAGCATACGCTGAACATATTCGACGAGGATGCGTTCCGCCTGGTGTGCAAGATGATAGACCAGTATGTTCCGCTGTTCCGCAGCGAATACTTCAACATCTGCTGCGACGAAACATTTGACCTGTGCAGCGAGAAGAATAAGGATAAGGCGCAGACCCGAGAGGACAAATTCCGCTGCTACTGCGATTTTGTAATGCGTATATATGAGTATGTAAAGGGCAAAGGCAAGCAGGTGATGATGTGGAACGACATACTGCTGCAGGGCGACATGAGCCGCATGCCCAAGGACATCATCTACTTAGACTGGGATTACTCCGCACGCCCGAACGAAGCCAACCGCGAGCGCATGGCACAGATGCCCAATGTCAGCGTATGCGCCGGCACATCCAGCTGGAACGTGTTGATACCGCAATACGAGCAGATGTTCCAAAACGCCGACAGTCTGATTGCCATGGCGATGAAGTTCGGCATCAGGGGCTATTATCTCACCTGCTGGGGCGACTTTGGAGACATACTGAAGCATCCTCTGCACGATATCCCCATTGCTTACAGCGGCGCCATCGCCTGGGAGGGCAAGGCAAGGAAAAACAAGGAGGACTTCCTCTCCGACCTTGGCTGGATACAGCGCAAGGACAGGCAGCTTTACAGCCTGCTGATGGAAATCAGCAAGTATCACATCGTCACCTGGTATGATCTGGTATACTCACTGGATGCCGAAAACCTGCTGCGCAACGGTGTGGACAAGCACATATTCCACCTGGCCGAGCAGCAGGAAGCGCTGGACTATGCCAAGCTTTCCATATTGGAGGAAATGCTGTACAGCAAGCTCGTTGCTGCGCAGGACAAGAATTTCATATTGGAGATACTCAATATTTGCGAGGGTATACGCCTGTTCAACGCATTCGACCTGCAAAGCTACCAGTTCCACGGCAGCTTTGACAAACTGGCTCGCTTCTGGCACGAATACTGCACACGCTACCGCAAATACAACCAAGAGGGCGAACTGACGCGCAACACCGAAATTATCCGCAAGCTGATGAAGCAGTTCCGTTCTGCGAAGTATGAGAAAGCGGAGTAAGAATTTGAATTCTATATAAAAGGCGCTCGCACATGGCAGGCGCCTTTTTTGCGTTCTTAGCACTTGTATTGCGCACAAATATTGGCAATGCTTCATCTATTTCTTACTTCGATATATCGCAAAAGCACAATTCACAAGCCTCCTTCAAGTGGAAAGGAGAAGTCTCGGCGCAGCCGTGACGGAGGGATTCCTTTTTGGGTCATAAAGCCCGTCCGCAAGCCCCAACACCAAGCCCTCCATCACGTTCGCTTCGTTTAATAAACTAACATCCATGCAAATATCTGTTTCATGCTGCGCTGTCATCATTTGACATCACAATAACAAAGCAAACATTTAACAAAACAGACCGCTTATAAGAGTCTGTTTTGTTCTTTTGGGATATTCTATTTTTTTGCGAGCACCTGCGCCAGCAGCTTCAGCACTTCAAATGCGTGGCGGGAACTGTTGGTCATCAAATCCAAACCTTCGTCAAGCTCCCCGATACTGTCGGCGTGCAGTTGGTTGCCGGATTTCAAATCGTTTAGCACTTCGCCATACGTATCTTTGATCAGCACGAGCACGGAATACATCTCCATCATTTTTTGATAGGCGATAACCATTTGCTCCTCAAGGTTGGTGGCTTTTTCATCCAGCGCGACAAATTCGTCGAATATGCCGCCGATCAGCTCCGTATACTGCTGTCTGCCGTCCACTACCAGCACCAGTATGGTGAGCATATCCACGCTGCGGTACAGCGCGCTCTGCAGCTTTTCCTCCACCTTTAACTTGTCATAATCCTTTTCAAAATCCTCCCGGACGGATTGTATGGCGCTTGCGCGCAGGCTGTCGCTATCCAAAGCGGTGGCAAGGTCGTGTATCAGGTAAAAGATGTTGCGCAGTATGACTTCATCCTCATCCATGGAAAACGCTTTGAGATGGCGCGCCTTATCGAACGCCTCCTTATGACGGGTGAGCAGTTCGGCGGCTTGTGTAGCGTCCAGTAATTGCCCTGCCACATACAGGAGCATCTCGTTGGTGAACAAATCGCTGTACACCAGCATCTGCTCTACGCTCTTTGCGGCATCCACAGCGTCTTCATAGCGGTCCGCCATGTCTTGCACAGCCTTTTCTTCAGCAAATACCGCGCTTTGCAGCAATAGTACAAAAAGTATTGCAAGGCTTAGCGCACGTTTTAAAATAGACGTCATGTTTCTGATCTCATGGCAGGGCGCACGGTATCGCCTTGCCCACTTTCGAAAGATATTCCCCACTACTTACGCCGCAGGGTTTTTAAATAGCGTTTGGTTTCTTCGCTGACACGATAGGATTCCACCGCTTTTTGTATGGCTTTGTTATGGGTTTTTTTGGAGAGCTTCTCTTCCAGCAGCAGAGGCAGCACTTTATCATATTGTTTGATCAAGCCGTCCGCCACTACCCACGCCAGCGCCATATGCACATAGTAAGCCTCGTCGTCTATCTGCGGTAATATATTGCATACGCAGTCTATGCTGTCATCCTCCAAAAAGTTTGAGAGTATGGCGGTCAGCGCAAGGCGCTTGCTGTACTCCAAATCCATACTGCGCCAGGCCTGCAGTTTTTCCCAAAGCCGTCTGCGCATTTGTTTGATGCGGCGGAAGTCGATGCTGTCACATACCGCCCAATTATCGATATAGGGGCAAAAGCACTCAACCTGTTCCAGCAGGAAGCGTTCGTCCTTAGACAAGCGCAATATCATGGCGTGCAGCATATTTTCGTCGTGATAGGCATGGGGCAGGCTCTGCAGGAAAGCAAGTCTGTCGAGCATTTGCATTTTTTTGGCAATAGCCTGCGTCTGGGGATTGCTCAGCCCCAGCATGGAATTAGGATCCACAGTGGGCAGAAGTTTGGCGTCAAAGGCCTGCCGCTTCGGATTGGCGAGCGCCTGCAGCTCGCTGCGTACGTTTTGCGCCGTCTGCTTGATGTATCCCGGATGGATGCGCACCACGAAGTCCGTATCCATATGTCTGCCGTCATGATGCAGGTGTTTGCCCTGCGCGTAGTACACAAATCCATGCTTGCGATGGATGGCTTCGGATGCGGGATTGTTCTGAAAGTAGCCGCTGCTGATATAATCCAAGCCCAATCTGTCAAAGGCGTAATTCATCACTGCCTGCAGCGCTTCACTCATCAGGCCCTGCCTGTGCAGGTGCTTGGCAAGCACAAAACCGACCATGGCGCCCTTGCCGCCCCAGGCTGCGCTTGCCGTATCCAGCTCTATGCTGCCCACAACACGGCCTTCGTATTCGATGGCGAATACCTTGTCACGCTCGATAAAATGCTGCAGCACTTTCTGTGTGGTCTGCCTGTCCGTATGGTGCAGCCAGCCTGCCATTTCGCCCACACCCTCCACGCTGGCATAGGCGAAGAAATCCTCCAAGTCATCCGGCGCAAATGCGCGCAGGCGAAGGCGTCTGGTATGCAGTTCCATGCCGTTGATGCGAAAGTTCATATTTTCCTCTTTCCGGTTGAATGTATTCGGGCTGCGCAGAATTGTCTGTGATACCGGATCATATAGATGCGGTTTACTTTCCAACAGACAGGATAGCGCTTTGTATGCATAGGCGCAGTGCAAGACTGTTTTCTGCGGATGAGCCGACAGAATCGTACGATATTGCAGCTTATGAAATCATACGCTTTATATCCAATATACGGTTATTTTTGCGAAGAACTCCCCGTATGCCAGGGAGTTGCAAAATTTGTATGCTGCTAAGAGATTTGAACGTCTATCCATTTCTACACATGCATGCAAGCTTTTCGTCAGCTATGCCGACAATACGCAGAGCGCAATCGTGCCGGCTGCGGCTTGACTTGCCGCGCAGTCACAGAATATGTCAAGCGGCTTTATCCCTCTCATATATTTTGTAAGGATGCCGATTAATGTTCCGTGTTGCGCCATACTACACGATCGTCCATGTCATATATGCGTCTTCTCTTTTTCTTTTTCTTCTTTTTTCTGCTGTCCGCATCGCCATCTGCGCCGTCTGAGGGGCGACGATAGTCCTCGTCCTCATCATCGTCGAAATCGCTGTCGGGATTGCGATTTTCGAGTATGGCCAGCTTTTCGTACAGCTCTTCTTCACGGCGTTTTTCCAGCTCTCTGGGGCTGAGTGCAGCGGCGGACTGCTCTTTACGCTTGGCTTCCTGTGCGGAAAGTGCGCGCGCCAACTCGGCTTGTTCCTGCTCGCGACGGCGCAGCTCCCTTTCCATCTGCTCACGCGCCTGTTCCATATGGCGCTCATAATCGTATTCCTGTGCGCGTATGCGCGCTTCGTCATAGGGCGCAACAGGCTCCGGCTGTGTATAGCTCACCGGGGCGGTTTCCACAGCGGGGGCAGGCTGTCTGTCCTGATCCGCTTTCTTTTCCTTTTCCCACTGCTCTCTGAGTATGCGCTCACGCTGCTCCCACTCGGCTTGCATCTTGGCTTCCCATTCGGCGCGCTCGCGGGATTTTTGCTCGGCAATACGAAGCTGTTCCTGTTCCACAAGCCACTGCGCCTGGCGCTCCGACTTGCGTTGTTCCTCTAATTCTGCCAGGCGTTTGGCCTCGGCTTCGGCTTCCTGTTTGGCGGCAAGCTCGGCCTGTTCCTTACGCTTGAGCTCCGCTTGGCGAATGGCTTCCAGTTCAGCCAAACGCTGGGATTCCTGTTCTGCCAGGCGCTTGGCTTCCTGCTTGGCAAGCAAGAGCGCTTCCAGCTCGGTTTGACGCTGGGCTTCCAAGTCTGCCAAGCGTTTTACCTGCTGCTCGGCTTCTTTTTGGCGTTTGCGCTCTGCCTCTTTCATGCTTTCGATCTCGGCCAGTCTTTGACTTTCCAGCTCGGCAAGACGCTTGGCTTCCAGCTCGGCATGCTGCTTGGCGGCAAGCTCGGCTTCTTGCTGACGCTTAAGCTCGGCGCGCTTGATGGACTCCAGCTCTGCCACACGCTGCGCCTCAATATCGGCGAGGCGTTTGGCTTCCTGCTCTGCTTTTATCAGGGCCTTGAGCTCGCTCTGGCGTTGGGCTTCCAGTTCGTTCAGGCGTTTGGCCTGCTCCTCTGCCTCTGCCTGGCGTTTTTGCTCGGCCTGGCGTATGGACTCCATCTCGGCCTCGCGCTGTGCCTCCAATACGGCAAGACGCTTGCTTTCGGCTTCTATTTTTTCGCGGGCCTGACGTTCGGCTTCCTCTATGCGCTTACGCTGGGCTTCCAGCTCGGCAAGGCGTTTGGCTTCTTCCTCGGCTTTGATTTTGGCCTGGCGTTCGAGCTCCAAACGCGCTTCCTCGGCGGCGCGCTGTTCTGCTGCGCGCATTGCCTCTTCCTCCGCTGCTTTGCGTGCGGCTTGTTCGGCCTGCTTGGCTGTGTCCTGCTCGGCAAAGGGCGCAAATACGGAGCGTTTTTCCTCCGGCTCGAAGCCCTCGTAATAGATGCGGCGTTCGCGATGGGTATCAAAATCGTCATGCTCCTGCACGCTGGCGCGGCGCAGGTAACGATTGTCCAGCTGGTTTTCGTCTATGCCGTAGCGTTCGTACACACGCACATAGTTTTTGCCGCGGGATTTATCCTTGTTTTTTTCCGGCTTGTCTTCAAATTTTACTTTATCTTTTTTCTTGTTTTTATATTTCTCGGGATCTTCATCCACATGAAATTTTTCTTTTTCCACATACACGGCATTGCGGGAGGTGGCAACGTCGGGCACCCAGGTTTGTTCCTGCATGGGCGGGCGGATATAGGTATTGTCTTCCTGCAGGGGCTGCAGCTCTAATTTGGGAAACTCTATGCGTTCGTAGGGGATAACGGAAAGCAAGTGGGCGATGCAGTTTATGCGGCTCTTCTTTTTATCCTCGGCATCCACTATATACCAGGGACTGAGCTTGGTGTCGGTATAGCGGAGCATGGTATCTTTGGCGCGGCTGTAATCCACCCAGTGCTGGCGGCTCTGCATATCCATGGGGCTGATTTTCCACTGCTTGTTGGGGTCGTTGATACGCGCTTCAAAACGGCGTCTCTGCTCCTCCTCACTTACGGAAAACCAATACTTTACAAGAATGATGCCGTCGCGAATCAGCATGTTTTCAAAGTCGGGGCAAACACGCATAAAATATTCATATTGTTCGTCGGTACAAAAGCCCATAACCTTTTCCACACCGGCGCGATTATACCAGCTGCGGTCGAACAGTATCATCTCGCCTGCAGAAGGGAGATGCTGTACATAGCGCTGAAAATACCACTGTGTTTTTTCTTTTTCGGTGGGTACAGGCAGAGCGACGACCTTACAGATACGCGGATTCAGCAGCTCTGTAATGCGCTTGATGGCACCGCCCTTTCCGGCTGCGTCACGGCCTTCAAAAATCACCACGATACGTGCGCCGGTTTCCTTTACCCAGCGCTGCACGTATACAAGCTCCGTTTGCAGCCGCGCAAGCTCTTTTTCGTAGAAATCGTTATCCAATTTCTTTGCCATTCTTGTTTCCTCCCAGTTTCCCGTATATCTATGCGCAAAGCATAGGTAACTAAGCTTATTCTATAATAATTTTCGATAATTTACAACAATTTTATAAAAAAACCGTAAAGTTTTTTCTATATAAATGTGATTTTTTCATTTTTTTGATGTTCTGTTTTTCATACTTACATTTGCATGTATCCAGTACAGAAAACCACGCATTGTAAATACGGTTTATAACAATGCCACAAGCGCTATCCATCTCATTTTTTACCCTATTTAGCAGAAATGGTATTTTAGGATTTTTAAAAACCCTATAGAAAATTTATGTTTTATTAAAAAATAAACAAAAAAATTTTAGGGTTTTTTCAATAAAACCTTGACAATGCAGCATAATAGTCTATAATATTAGATAATATGTAACCATTTTGCACAAATAGGAGTTGCTTGCCATGAATGAAAAAAACATACCTTTTCGTACCGTAGATGGCACATTAAACTTAAATGTTGTCATCGAAGGTGAACAAGTACCGGATATCCTCGTAGAGAAGAGCGGCGTGTGGATTCAATCTGCCGGCAGCGCCATGCTGTCCCCCAGAAACTATCAGGTCATACCTGCCGACCACTGGCTGTGGATCGCCACCGAGAGCGGACAAGCCCGCTTTACCTGGAATCGCACGGATTTCCCCATCGAACAAAACGAATGCCTGATACTGCCGCCCCATGTGGAGGGCGCCGTGCTGCACTGTGAGGAGGACGTAAAGCTGCTTTGGTTCTCTTTGAGCGGTTTTTTGGCAAACGAATTTTTACAGAGCATGAATGCGCTTTCCAATATGCCTGTGCGCCAGGGCATGCTGCCCTCACAGGTAAACCTTATGCAGCAGATTGTACAGGTATTGGTGCGCCATTCCGGCACAAAGAACGCCAGCTTTCAGCTGCAGCAGCTGTTGTGGAGCATGATTGCCGCCCACGCCGGCCAGCCGGTTGCCATGAACGCCATACTGAGCCACGAGATCAGCCGTGTGGTAGACGCTCTGCGCGCCAACGACTACAGCGATAACTTCAGCCTTGCCGAGATGGCGGAAATCTCCCGCGTGCCTGTAGAAACCTTCCGCAAGCGTTTCGTATCCGAGGTGGGCATTCCGCCGCTGAGCTATCTGCAGTTCTGCAAGATGGAGCGCGCCAAAAAGCTGCTGCGCATCGGCACCAGCGTACGCGAAGCCGGCATACAGATCGGCATGAGCGACCCCTACCACTTCAGCAAACAGTTCAAGCGCGTGGTGGGCATGAGCCCGACCGCCTACCTCAAGCATGTGGACGGCGCCAACCGCAAGCGCGCAAAGCGCAGACGCAGCATTAAGGTGGATGAGGAAGTATAAGATTTAAAAAAATAGCGAGCAAAGCTGAAAGGCTTTGCTTTTTTGTGCAGTTTATAGGACGGATGTTTGACCACAAGGGAGAATGCGGATAGCAAATAAAATAAATTTTTTGAAAATTATACATACGCCGGAATGTGAATCTAAAATCAAAGCCAGCGAGACTGCCCTGTGAAGGGGAACTGTCGCTTTACCTGTAAAGGGACGGAGGGCTTGGTATTGGGATAGCCTGCAAGCTGTTTGACCACCTTAGAATTCCTCCGTCACGGCTGCGCCGTGCCACCTCCTTTTACAAAGGAGGCACGGAGCTTTCACTTTTGCGTACTGTTGGAACAAGCACAAGGTATTCTTGGTGTTCCTGTAAAAGCAAATCCTGCTTTGCAACTTTGCTGCTGAAATTATCACTTTGTAAGCAAATACTTGTACACAAGCTTAAATACAAAAACCGGAGCGTCAGCGAGGCTCTCCTGCAAGGGGAGCTGTCGCCAAAGCTTGCTTTGGTGACTGAGGGGTTGGTGGTGAAATAGCCTGCAAGTCGATTGACTACATTGGAACTCTATATTTTGCTATCGAAAAATTGCTTATACGAAGAATCTTTCCTCTGATTTGAGTTTGGCTTATGGCTTTGAAACTTAGTACAAAAAAAGTACTGTTCCTTTTTTACCACAATCAGCCAAAATTTAACAATCCTCTTGACAGTTGAATGTATATTCAACTATAATAAACATAACAGTTGAACACATATTCAACTGTATACATCTTTCAAAATATCTGGTGGAAGTGATACGCTCCCGGAAAGGAAAGCCATGCAAAACAACAAGCCCCCATGCGGCTGCTACAGCCCGCATCCGGCGTTGGAAAAGCGCGTGTTCGAGCAATTCCCCAAGGATGTTTTTTTTGACAGGCTGGCGGTATTTTACAAGATACTGGGCGACGCCACACGATGCAAAATCATATACCTGCTGCTGCAGGGGGAGCTTTGCGTGGGCGCGATAGCCAACAGCCTGCAGCTCAGCAAATCGCTGGTGTCGCACCAGCTGCGCAAAATGAAAGAGCAGAGCGTGGTCAAAAGCCGGCGCAGCGGCAAGGAAGTCTATTATTCGCTGGACGACGAGCATGTAGAAAAGGTATTCGCACTGGCGCTGGAGCACATTGCACATCGCATGGAGGAAAATCTATGAAAACCGAAAAAAACATACGCAACGCATTTTTACTGAATCTTTGTTTTTCCATATTCGAATTCATCGGCGGTGCGCTGACCGGCAGTATCGCCATCATATCCGACGCCGTACATGATTTGGGCGACGCTGCCAGCATAGGCTTCAGCTATTTTTTGGAACGCAAGAGCAAAAAGCAGCCCGACGAGAGCTACACCTACGGCTATGTGCGCTACTCGGTGATAGGCAGCGTCATCACCACGCTGATACTGCTGTTCGGCTCGGTCATGGTCATGTACAACGCCGTGCTGCGCATGCTCAACCCTGTGGAAATCCACTATGACGGCATGATACTGCTCGCCATCATGGGAGTGATTGTCAACTTTGCGGCAGCATGGTTTACCCGAGAGGGCGACTCGCTGAATCAAAAGGCAGTCAACCTGCATATGATGGAGGACGTATTGGGCTGGGCGGTGGTGCTGATAGGCGCAATATTCATGCGCTTTACCGACATGCGCATCATAGACCCGCTGCTGTCGATAGCCGTGGCATTGTACATACTCTGTCATGCAATACAGAACCTCAAAACTGCACTGGATCTGTTTTTGGAGAAAACGCCAAAGGGCATAGAGCTCAGCCATATGAAGGAGCATCTGCTCGCCATAGAGGGCGTGGAGGATGTGCACCATATCCACATATGGAGCATAGACGGCATACACAACTACGCTACCATGCACATCGTGAGCGAAACAGAGCCTTTTCAGGTGAAACAGGCGGTGCGTGAGACATTGCAAAAGCATGGCATAGGCCATGTCACACTGGAGCTGGAGAACAGCGATGAGGACTGCGCAGCGCAGCACTGCCAGGTAGATTTTGCCTGCAAGGGGCATCACCATCATCACCACGGACATGGGCATCATCACCATGCACATTAGGCGCAAGCCATATCCTATTAAAACGCAAAAAGGCGAAGGGATTATTGTTTCCCTCGCCTTTTGTAATGCCGTCGAAATTTTGACGGTGCTTGCATATGACATGCAAAATTGAGCGATTTTTTATACAGCTGAATCATTGAAATACAAGACTGCCCCGCCGGCGTTTCCTTTCCACAGGCGGGATGATATGCAAGTATTTTCTTGCTTTCTTAAAATGCCATTCTATTTGATATAA
>JBHADM010000090.1:0-10249 GCA_041855045.1 Bacillota bacterium
ATATTTCATCGCCGTAAAGATCCATATGACAGACCGCCCCGGCCAAGAAGCAGCGTTTGGGATATTTTTCGCGGCATAAAGGCACTGTTGAGCACCTTGCTCATACTGGCCGTCATTTTTGCCGTGCTGTATTTTTCAAATGTTTTTGGAAACCTTTTTCAGAGCAATACGTCAATGATTACCGAAACCATCGCAAAACTCAAGGAAAATGTGAGTGAATTGAGCACTGTCAAGTATCATTATACCGATGTGGGCTCTTTTGAAAATCACAGCACCATCAGCGGTTTTCGTATCCCACTTACCACCAAGCGTTTTATCATCAGCTACGACGGCATCATTACACTGGGTATCAAGCTGGATAAAGTAAAGTTTGAGGTAAAGGATAAGGTGATTGAGATAAGTTTGCCGCCGGCAGAGCTATTGAGTCATGAGCTGGATGAAAGGAGCCTGAAGGTGTTTGACGAGCAGTCCGGGTTATTCAATGCCATCAAAATCAGCGATTATGCCGATTTTGTCAAGGTCAAAAAACCGCAGACCTTAGAGAAGCTGATGACGCCGGAGCTGCTTCAGGAGGCCAGAGAAGAAGCCAAAAAGTCGATTCGAAGGATGATGTTGTTTAGCCCCGAAATCGAGTCCGCATACGAAATCAGGTTTGTGGATTAAAATAATAAGACAATGGAGATATCCTGTGTATGGATATCTCTTTTTGTTGTTTACTTGGGGACACAAAGAGGAACTGTCTGTTAAAGGCAAATACAGGATATATCACACAAATATAAAAATAATAATGGATAAAATTATCATATTATGGAATAAATATGGAAAATCAATGGATTGACAAAATCTTTCCATACCTTTATGATATAAGTATAAAAAATCAAATATCCATTTACTGAACCATTGAATCAAAAAACTCTTTATTTCTTTGTGTTTGAGGTAATTATGAGAAGATACACCATGAAAGACGTCGCCAAAGAAGCCAACGTGGCATGCAGTACCGTATCTCGTTACATCAACAAATCCGGCTATGTGGATTCGGAAACGGGCGATCGCATTGCCGAGGTAATTCAAAAACTGAATTATAGCATACCGTCTCACGAAAAAGCTTCTTTTTTAAAAAAGAATGTGATTGTTCTTTCGGTAACCGATATCGGCAATCCTTACTATTCGGTACTGGCAAGACATTTGCAAAGCATGCTGTACGAAAAAGGCTATACCATGGTGCTGTTTGATTCCAAGGACGGCAAGCTTGAGCAGGATGCCATAAAATTGGCGGATGAGCTCAATGCGAAGGGTCTGTTTGTGGGTACCATTCACTATAACGACATCACCAAAAAGGCCATCCAGAACATCAGCATACCCACGGTTGTACTCAATGCCAGTGCTGATGGGGATATAGACTGTGTGCATGTGGACGGTGACACTGCAACATATATCGCTACCAAACATCTCTTGTCGCTCGGTCACAGGCACATCGCCTATGCAGGCGGTCTACCCAAAACCATGATAGGTATGTCGCGCCGCGAAGGCTACCTGCGCGCAATGAGGGAAAACGGTCTTTCTCCCGGCCCGCAGGATGTCATAGAGCACGGGCTTTCACAGGAGGACGGTTACGAGATAGGCCGCTTTATAGCCGGTCTGCGGAACTGCCCTACGGCAGTCTGCTGCGCCAATGATATTATTGCCTTGGGTCTCCTTGCTGCGCTGCAGGAGAGAGGCAAGCGCATACCGGAGGACATCTCCGTTACCGGCGTAGACGATATCGTTTTTGCACAAAAGTTTACGCCCAGCCTCACTACGGTTACCAACAATCCGCGCAAATTTGCTGAAAAGGGCATACAGTTGATGCTGTCGCGGATTGAAAATGGCAATGAAGGGGATCCTGTGGATTTAGCAGTAACGCATCAACTCATCATGCGCGCTTCTACAGCTCCGCCAAGCAAATCAAGTTAATGCATACTGGTTGTGGATTTCTTACAAAGCCTATACAGCAGCCCTAAAGAGCATTTGCTCTTAAAATATAAAGGAGGAAGTAATATGAAAAAATTACTTGCAATCGCACTGGTACTCGTTATGCTCGTATCCATGTCTGCAATAGCAGGTGCAGAAACAGCCAACCCGGTGGCAGGCAAAAAAGTTGCCTACATTATGTTGCTGCCTTCCGCAACCATCTTCCAAATGTGGAAAGATTCCTGTGCAGACCTCTGTAAGGCCTTGGATGTCAACTTCGACTTTTTCTTCTGCGACGGCGACTTTAACAAGTGGCAGGATACCATCCGTACCGCAGCTGCAGCCGGTTATGACGGCTTGCTTCTCAGCCACGGTAATCAGGACGGTTCCTATACCTTCTTAAAGGAAGTAAAGGAACAGTATCCGAAGCTTGAAATCGTATGCTTCGATACCCAGTTCTATACCGATGGCGCTTATCAGAAAATCGAGGGTGTAACCCAGATGTTCCAACAGGATAAGAGCTTGGTTACCGTATTGCTCGATCAGTTTGTAGAAAAATTCCCCAATGGCGCCCGCCTGATCAAGGTATGGCGCGGGCCTAACTACAACAGCCCCTTTGACCGTCGTGAAGTAGGCTGGAAAGAATATGAGGAAGCCGGCAAGATCAAAACCGTTGCCGAAATTCAGCCCTTAACCGACAGTATGGACTCTGCCAATGCCGTATCTGCTGCATTCCTACAGGGCATAGACAGAAAAGATGTAGACGGTGTTATCGCTTACTACGACCTCTATGGCCAGGGTTTATTCAACGCCATTTTTGAAAACGACAACTTTAACGGCAAAAACGGCGAAGCACTCCCGATGGCTTCTGTAGACATCGACTCCGTAGACATTACCCGCATGCAGACCAATCCTGAAATTTGGACAGCAGCAGGTACCACAGACTGGACACTCAACGGTGAAATCGCAATGCGCTTGCTGCTTCTGCAAATCGCAGGCGAACGCGATAAAATCTATGACCCCGCATCCGGCAATTACGGTGTGGACGTGGTAGAGGTTCCCGGCAGCGCCATTCTGGCTTCTTCCCTGAAACCGGAATCCACCATCGAAAACTTGGGTGAAATCGCTCCTGAAACTTATGGCAACCTTTCCTATCTATCCGTAGCAGACTGGATGCCGGCAGACTTATTACACAAATAATCGTTCTCCTTGGGGCTGGGCTTGTCCCAGCCCCTCATGCAAACATCAATGTAAGGTGGTGGGCTATGAAGGCTTTAACTTTATCCGCAAAACATATTACGATGGAGTTTCCGGGCGTTCGCGCATTGGACGATATTGACTTTGTCGTATCTACGGGTGAAATCCGCGCGGTGGTCGGTGCCAACGGCGCAGGCAAATCAACTTTAATGAAGGTTTTGTCCGGCGCGAATTCCGAATACAGCGGGGAAATTTTTATAAATGATCAAAAAGTAGAGCTGCGCACGCCGCTTACCGCCAAAAAGCACGGCATTCAAATCGTTTATCAGGAGGTCGACACCGCGCTGATACCCACGCTTTCCGTAGCCGAAATGTGATGCTCAACGATATGATTATGTCGGGTAAAAAGTTCTCCTTTATCCATTGGAACCGCCTGCACAGCGAGGCTGCAAAAGTGCTTGAAAGGCTGAATATCCATATCAATACCCGGCTTCTGGTGCAGGACTTAAGCCTTGCGCAAAAGCAGATGGTGCTTATTGCCCGCGCCATACAGTCACAGTGTAATTTTTTGATTTTGGATGAGCCGACGGCGCCTTTGAGCGATAAGGAAACCGATGAGCTTTTCAAAGTGGTAAAGCATCTGCGGCAAAACGAAAATCTCGCTGTGCTCTTTATTTCTCACCGCATTAACGAGATCATTCAAATATGTGATAATTATACGGTGATGCGTAACGGTAAAATCGTTGATACCGCAGCGATTACAGAGCATACCACATCCAAAGAAATCGTGGATAAAATGCTCGGTCGCTCGTTTGAAATATTAAAGCTTAACGAAGAGAGTGTGCCCGGTGAAATCATATTTGAGGTCAAAAACCTCAGCAGCACGGATGGAAAGGTCAACGATGTAAGTCTTCATGTGCGCAAGGGCGAGATTGTCGGCATTGCAGGCTTGGTTGGCGCAGGCAAATCGGAGCTGTGCAAAACACTGTTTGGCGCCCATAAGCACAGCACGGGCAGCATTCTACTGAACGGCAAGGTCATTCGTGTGGATAACCCCAGTCAGGCATTGAAAAGCGGCTTGGCATTGGTGCCGGAGGAACGCCGCAAAGAAGGCGTGCTTGTCAATGAAGACGTTGCTTTCAACCTTTCCGCAGCCTGTCTCGGTAAGTTTTGCAAACTCTCGTTTATGAATAAAATTGCCATATCCAAAAACGCTGAAAAATTTATCAGGAATCTGCATATTGTGACGCCAAGCGCAAAACAATACGTGAAAAATCTGTCCGGCGGCAATCAGCAAAAAGTTGCCGTTGGAAAATGGCTGGCTGCCGACTGCAAAATATATATTTTTGATGAGCCGACAAAGGGCGTTGATGTGGGCGCCAAGCAGGAAATTTTCAAGCTGATCAAGGATATTACCGCGCAGGGCAACGGCGTGCTCTATGCGACCTGTGAAAACAGTGAAATTCTTTCCATTACCGACAGGGTATACGTGCTCTACGACGGTCAGGTGATGGCGGAGTTTCCCACCAGGGAAGCCGACAACGAACGCATTATGAACCACGCAGTGGGCAATCGGGCTGCAAATCTTTAATCTCGGGAGGACATCATGACAACAACGCTTCCAGTAAAACATAAACATGCAAAACGCCTTCTTTTGGATTGGGCGGCAGTCATCGCGCTCATATTCTGCTTTATCATATTTACGCTTGTGACGGGCGATAAGTTTATGTCGCAGGCGAATATGATTAACATATTGCGCGCCATGTCCATTACCACGGTGTTTGGCATAGGGCTTACCGTGACCATGTCTACCGATGGTTTTGATATGTCGGCTTGTACGCTTGCCAGTGTATCTGCTTATATTTTTGTCAGTATGTATCTGTGGTACGGCATGTCGCTGTTTATGTCCATTGTGGTTACTTTCATTGTGACCATATTGTTGTATCAAATCACCATGTTTTTGATTTTGGTTACCAAAATTCCGGACATGCTGGCAACCGCCGCTTTGATGTTTGTGCATCAGGGCTTGGGGCAATGGTATATAGGTGGCGGTGCCGTGTCTACAGGCGTGCGTTTGCCCAATGGTGACAAACCCTTGCGCATTGTATTGTCGGACGCCTTTTTGGCCATCGGGCGTTCCCCTTGGATCATCATTATTATGGTGTTATGCGTGTTGGGGGCCTATATATTTCTGGAATATACCAAGCATGGTCGCTATATGTACGCCATGGGCGGCAATAAGCAGGCGGCAAGGTTATCCGGTATCAATGTAAAGCGCATACGCTATATGGCAGGCATTATCACCGCTGTGTTCATTGCGATTGGCGGTATTTTGGTTGCTTCGCGCGGCAGTTCTGCGCAGGTTGGCGCAGCCGACGGATACTTTATGCAGGCTTTGGCAGCCGTGTTCGTAGGGCGCTCTGTGGGTGGTTTCAATAAACCGAATGCACTTGGCACGTTGATAGGAGCCATGCTGGTTTCCACTTTGGAAAACGGTCTGACGATTATGGCTGTTTCCTATTATATATTACCCGCCGTGAAGGGCGCGGTGCTCGCTTTGGCGCTGATTGCCGCTTATGCAAGTAAAAAAGAAGAGTAGGAGTATGTTATGAGTAAGTTTGAACAGTATTTTTTGATGAATGTGCAGGACGCTGCAGAGTATGCAATGGAAAAACTCCCCGATATTCCCTGGGATAAAGCAAGTGTGCAGGCAAAGGAGATAGGGGACGGCAACCTGAACTATGTGTTCCGTGTCTTTGATGCCCATAATCACTCCGTCATTGTGAAGCACGCCGGCGAAGCATTGCGCATATCTGCCGAAATGAAAGTTTCCACCGATCGCAATCGTATCGAATCCGAAATTCTCATGCTGCAGGATCAGTATGCCGAAGGTTTGGTACCCAAAATTTATATGTACGACACCGTCATGTGCGCCTGCATTATGGAGGATTTGTCCGAATATCAGCTCATGCGCTACGCACTGATGGAACATAAGACTTTCCCAAACTTTGCGGAGGACATTACCGACTATATGGTGCACACTCTTCTGCGTACCAGCGATGTGGTGATGGAGCACAAAGCGAAAAAAGACTTAGTTAAGCGTTTTATCAATCCGGAACTCTGTGAAATTACCGAAGACTTGGTATTGACGGAGCCTTTCAATGATGTCAATCACCGCAATAAAGTGTTTGAGCCGAATCGTGCATTTGTACAAAAAGAATTGTATGAGGATAAGGCGCTGCATCTGGAAGTAGCAAAAATCAAGTTTGATTTTATGAACAATGCCCAGGCTTTGCTGCATGGCGATTTACATTCCGGATCTATATTTGTAACCAAAGAAAAAACAAAAGTTTTTGATCCGGAGTTTGCTTTTTATGGTCCTATGGGTTACGATATAGGTAATCTGGTAGCCAATTTGATTTTTGCATGGAACAACGGTCACGCCTATGGCAAACATGAGTTTTGCGAGTGGATTGTCAAAACAATAGAAGATGTAATAGACCTGTTTATTGCTAAATTCAATCGTGTATATGATGAATATGTGAGCGATTTTATGGCAAAAACGGAGGGCTTTAAAGCGCATTACCTGCATACCGTATTAGCAGATACAGCTGCCTTTGCCGGTACGGAGCTCTGTCGCCGCACGGTAGGCATGGCACAGGTGAAGGATATAACCTCCATTGCAGACGAGCAAAAACGCAGCTATGCGGAAAGGGTAAATATCATCAGCGCCAAAAAATATATCATGTACAAAACTTCCTGTCGAAGCGGTGCAGACTTTGTAAAAGTGCTTTTGGAAGCCGCCGAGGAAGCGAAATAAGGAGAGTAGCATGCAAGACAATATTATGAATGTGGATACCGTCAATCTGGATGAGGAAAAACAAAGACTGCTTATCATCGACCAGACGAAACTTCCCAATGAAGTAGAAATTCTTTCCCTGCGCGATCAAAAAGACATCTGGAATGCCATCTATCTGCTCCAGGTGCGCGGTGCCCCCGCCATTGGCGTGGCGGCTGCCATCGGCGTATATCTTGCCGCGTTGGATATCAAGGCGGATGATTATGCAAGCTTTCGTGCGGAGTTTGCCAAAGCAAAGGATTATTTGGCATCATCCAGACCTACAGCGGTGAATCTTTTCTGGGCATTGGAGCGTATGGAAAAGGTGGTGCATGATCACGCTGATAAAACACCGAATCAGATCAGACAGTTGCTGCACGACGAGGCCATCGCCATTCGTGACGAGGACGTTTGGGTTTGCAGAATGTTGGGCGAATACGGACTTAGTCTTATCAAAGACGGCGACGGTATACTGACGCACTGCAATGCCGGACAGCTGGCGACTGTAAAATACGGCACTGCGCTCGCACCCATTCATGTGGGCAGAGAAAAAGGTATGCACTTTAAAGTGTTTACCGACGAAACCAGACCGCTCCTGCAGGGCGCAAGGCTCTCCTCTTTTGAACTGGTATCCAATGGTGTCGACACTACCGTGATTTGTGACAACATGGCCTCACAGGTGATGAAAAACGGTTGGATACAGGCCATATTCGTAGGTTGTGACCGCGTGGCTGCCAACGGTGATGCCGCCAATAAAATAGGCACCTCCGGCGTGGCAATACTGGCAAAGCATTACGGAATTCCTTTCTATGTTTGTGCACCCACCAGCACCATTGATATGAATATTGCCGAGGGCAAAGATATCCCGATAGAAGAGCGCCCTGCGCATGAGGTAACAGAGATGTGGTATGCCAAACGTATGGCGCCACAAAATGTAAAGGTGTACAATCCGGCATTTGATGTATCTGAAAACGAATTGATTACAGCCATTATTACCGAATATGGTATTGCCAGACCTCCATACTCCAAGAGCCTAAAAGAAATATTTGCCAAAAAAGCCGAAGCGCAGAAAAAATAATCATTCTAACCCTGATCATGCCGATATTTACGCGGCATGATTTTTTTCACTTTCTTGAAAAACACCTACTCATATGCTACAATTTTCATATGAATAGCTTTGTTTGGAAAGGTGTGCCATGAAGCAAAAAATAAACAAAATATTATTTACTCTTATTCCGGCTCTATTTATGGCGGTGTTTTTGATTCTCAAAAATCCCGTCTTTACCGCGAATGACGATAACTATATTATGAAAGTGCTGTCCGGTTACATTATTGGAGAGCCTTATTTTGAAACGGCTTTTTTTAGCGTTTTGTTGGGTTACCCTTTATCTTGGCTGTATCGCTTGGTATATTTCCCTTGGTACATTATATTTCTTTTAACTATGACGCTGCTTAGTCAAATGATTGTATTTGCGAAGATATACGGTTGTATGGCCGAAAACAAAGCCAAAAAATGGGTCGCCTTGGTTTATGCGGCATGCGCGCTGGCGCTCTTGCTCTATCATAATTTGATTGTAACCTACACCACGGTCGCATCCATGACAGGTATGGGAGCAATAATAAAACTTTTTGACTATATCAAACATAATAACAAGAAACAATTCATTGCCTCCGTTCTTTTATTGATTATATCCTTTGCAATTCGCACAGCGAGCGGCATTGTAGTGCTGGGCTTTTGGGGAATCGGCTATTTGTATTTGCTGTTTGTACAAAAAGAGCGTTTCAAAAAGCTTTTTGTTATGGGACTGATAGCACTTATGGTTTTGTTCGTAAGTTATGGTATAGATTGGTACGCAAAGCATTATACTGCCGAGCCGAAAGGCTACTATGCGTTTATGCAAGCGCAGGCAGATTTTGTCGACTACAAAAAAATGGATTTGAATACACCGCAAATGCAAGCAACTATGAAGGATGCTGGATGGGACAGCGACTTATATAATCTGGCGACGGGTTATTTCACTATGGATAGTCGATTGAAAACAGAAGGTTATCAGGCTTTTAATCGCTTTACACTGAATCAGAGCAATGACCTAAGTAAAAGCATAAAGAACCTTAATGAAGTAACATACCAGGCTGAGATATATACCTTTAACTTTTCTGTATTAGGTCTAATGATATTTAGCTTGCTTGCGTTTATAATGCTGCATACAAAACGGAAGTTTTTATCAGCGGAAGCCGGACTGTTTTTCGCCGGAATTCTTCTTTTGTTTGTTTTTCAGTTCATACTCGGGCGATCCTCAAGAGTGGTGCTGCGTGCAAGCAATGCCATCAATTTGCCGTTTTTTGCCCTTCTTCTGGGTATCTTTTCCCGGTTAAAAACGGAAATAACTTCGAGAACAAGTAGCACATTTGTAAAAAGTTTGATTGTCTTACTGTTGCTTGGTTCAGTTTTCATACTTTTGCAAAAGCGTTATCTGCTGTCTGCCATCGTAGTATGCATTGCTGTTATCTACATGCAGAGATGGAATTTCAAAAAAATATTCTTGTACTCGCTTAGTGTGCTTGCAGTCGGAATCATCCTGTCACGCACAGCACTGGTACTAAAAGATGAGCTCTTTACAGATGGACAGTATGCAGTACTGCGCTCTCGAGAGCAGCAAATCGCCGATCTGCACGAGTATGCGGAGGAAAACCCGGATACAACATTGATTGCTGATCTGACATTGAGCATGGATTTTCGTGTACATGTACCTAAAAAGAAGTTGAATAATCTTTTGTTTTGGGGTGGCACAAATGTCAAAAGCCATGTGTTTGAGCAGCAACTTTCGCAACGAAATATAGATGTGTTTGATATCTCAATACTGTGCCACAAAAACATATACTTATTATTGACGACGGATAAGACGGAGATATTAACAAGGCTCCTCAAAAACAAGGGAATCACAGGCTATTTCACGCTGATCGAAGATAAAAAAGCTTTTCGTATATATCAATTCGTGCAGAATAGCGAATAATATAGCAATGAATTTTTGGAAAGTACGCCATATAGTACGAATAATACAATGTATATTCTGAAATATAGTTCGATAAAAACAAAAAAAATAAAAAAACAGATAATAATTTGAAATTTTGATAAAAAAACAGTTGACAGTAGAGGCGGGGATATGCTAATATTAATTTTGTCGTCAGCGAGACGACACGAACCTTGAAAACGATACAGAAGAGAGAAAGATAGCGAATAAACGACAGTCAAGAGTATTTGAG
>JBHADM010000091.1:0-25012 GCA_041855045.1 Bacillota bacterium
AGAATTCTATTACTTGCTTAGTGATGATATATCTCATCCATTTTGGAATACTTATTCATGCAATTTTTCCCTACCCCCAACTGTTGACAGAGAACCATTTTTTATACGAAGGGTATTGAAAATATTCTTTACGCTTTTCGAAAACGAACCGGTATTCGTATTCTCATTAGGAGATGTTTTCTGTTCCTTCTAATGGCAGCAATATCATTTATATCCTCCTGTATGCAGTCCCCGATAATTTCCATGTCATGCGCTTCGATATAATCTATCAACGCTCTCACATACATGGTCTCATTCATTACATCATTACAGTAAATACAAGCATATACTCCACTCGGAATTTCTGTCAATGAAACCCTATTGTTGCAATAGACTTTATCCACATAAATAAACAACTCGTTGCAGAACAATTCACTCTTTTTTAAATATTTTTTTCGCGTGATAGCACCTGGATTTAGAGAGAAAAAATACGGAATTTTTTTCTGTTTCATTTTTTCTTTAAGATCCAGCAAGCCTTTTTCATATAATAATGTGTCTTGATAATAATTATATTTTCCTTTGAATATCATGGCGTACTTTTTTGAAAATTGCTCCAATAAAATGCTTCCCATTTCTGGAACTTCATGATAAAATTCAAAACTATCTAATACTTTTTCGATTGCCATTTTTTGAAAACACAACTCTTCCATTGCGATTTCTACTTGTTTTCTCTTTTCTTTCAAAACTTTTATCAAGTTCTGCTCATCTATTATATCCGAGTATAGTATATGGCTGATTTCCAAAAGATTTAAGCCGCAAATTTTTAAGTACTTTATGATGTCTAATATGGCAATCTGCTCAATGTGATAATAGCGATATCCTGTCATATCATCAACAAATTTTGGCGTAAACAAACCCAGTTTATCATAATATCGCAGAGTTTGTATGCTGAGATTACTTAATTTAGCCATTTTCCCTATTGTTAATATATTTTCTGCCATGTTGCTACCTATATAAATGCTGTCAAAACATGTTTCCCTTTGTTAGTTTATTCTAACAATTTGAACAATAATTTTCAAGCGCGTTTTTCCATATATGTATAATATAAATAGAGAAAACATCTCCATTACGAAAGGACCGGCTCAGCTCACGCCAAGTCGGTCCTTTACAGAATAACAAAAAACACTAAATTTGCCTTTCGGGCGTGCATAAAAACAGGAGAACGTTGCGTTACAGAAACCCGAAAGGCCGAAATATCAATATTTATAATCCGGCACTTCCACCTTATCCACTTCCTGGAAAGGCGCCAATACAGAAATCATCTTCACGGGCTTATCGTAATTGTTGATAACATAATGTACCTCTTCCGGCTCAATGTGGATAAAATCGCCTTCTTTGAGTGAATATACTTTGCCATCCACCACAATATCAACTTGACCTTCCAAAATAAAGAAGTTCTCTTCCATTTGATTGTGATAATGCGCGGTGAAGTCCTCACCGGCCTGAAACTGCACCACTGCAAAGTTGGCGCGGGGGCCTTTCATCAGGTACTTAGGTCCGCTGTTGCCAAAACGATATTCTCTTTCGCTTTCATTTAAAATAAACATAATACTAATCCCTTTCTATATTCCAGGTGCGACCCACATGTAGTCGGTCCATTTTTGATCGGCAAGTTCAAGTTGTTTTTCGTATACTTTGCGCCACTTTCGGTAAAGCTCCTCATATACGACTACATTCGCTTGGTTGGGAATAAATTCCTTTTCAACTTTGGCTATCTTCTCTACAGCCTGCTCCAAGCTCGGATAGATGCCTGCTCCATAGCCTGCCAGTATCGCGGCACCCAAAGCGGTTGCTTCCTTTACATATGGCACCTTCACCGTCACATCCAGAGTATCTGCCAAAATTTGACACCATAGGTCGCTTTGACTGGCTCCCCCTGCAAATACAACACTCTCGGGACGTATACCTGTAGACTCTTCAACCAAATCCAAGTGCCCGCGTGTCACCAATGCGGCATTTTCCATGATGGCACGATAGAATGTATATTTATTGAACTTTTCGGCATCAAATGCAAAGTTGATGAAGGAGGGTGCTGCATGGCGCCAGCTGATATAGTTCATGACATCCGAAAATGTGCACATCATGCCATAACAGCCTGCAGGAATTTTCTCTGCTTCCTGATTCAGGAGCGCATACGCTGCAATTCCTTGCTCCTTTGCCCTGGCTTTTTCTTCCTGGCAAAAGCTGTCGCGGTACCAGCGCATGGCAAGCCCCGGCATAAAGGCGATGGCTTCGTATTGCCAGATGTTATCCACCGCATGACAGTTCACACGCACCTTGCAATTTTTATCCACAGTACAGGCTTTGGTGTTCAGCTCATATTGCCAGAAGCTTCCACCGAATATGGCCGCCTGCTTATCGCTGACCACACCGACACCGACGCAGCCCAGCTGCGCATCTCCGCCGCCCGCAACCAGCAAACTTTCTGTAGATAAACCGCATTCCCTGGCTGCCTCTTCACTTACATTGCCTACAACTTTTCCACATTCATATGTTTGTGGGAAGATGTCATCTTTCAATCCCAGCTTTTTTGCCAGCTCAGTATTCCAGTCACGTTGCTTTAAATCATAAATTCCACTTGTACAAGCATTACTGGGCTCCGCTGTAATCTTTCCACAAAGCTTATAGATGAGCCAATCGTTGAGCATGCTCATGTATTTGCACTGTGCATAGATTTGCGGCTCCTTGTTTTTGACCCACAGCAGGCGCGGCAATGCGCCAAGCGCATAGGTTTGACCGGAACGTGCATAAACCACCTGTTCAAATGCAGGATCCATCGCAATCAGCTGTGCCACTTCTTCGTTGCTGCGCGCATCCACATTGGCACATGCCCAAATCTCCTTACCCTGTGCATCGTACAGCACAATACCTTCACGCATACTGGTAGTGCTGATGGCAGCAATCTGCTCAGGAACAATGCCCGCATGCCGTACGGACTCCCATATGCAATCCTTTGCCAATGCCCAGTTTTGAACCCAATCAAAACCCATACTGCCAGGGTAACGTAAATCCTGCACATGCTCCCATTCGCGCTGCGCCACAGCCACCTGATTGCCCTCTGTATCAAAGAGCACGGCGCGCACACTGCCTGTGCCCGCATCGATGGCCATCAAATACTGCTTCATTCCCCACTCCTATTCCGACTCCAGCAGCAGATTTGCCGTATTGGAGTCTGTAATCAAAATATCAATATATCTTCCTTTCAACGCGGCACGTATGGCATTTACTTTGCTCTTGCCCCCTGCCACACCGATTACATTCTTCAATTCTTTAAGCGATTCAAGTGACACGCTGATGAGCCTATCCTCAAAATAAGTGTCCAGCAAATTGCCGTCCATGTCGAAGAAGTGGCATAGTACGTCGCCCTGTGCACCCTTCATCTTCAAATACTCGTAATCGCTTCTGTTTAACAAACCGTTTTTAAGTATGGTCGCTTCCTCGTGAAGAGAACCTATACCCACCACCGTCATATCCGCCAGCTGTATCATGCGCAGGATATCGGTCACGGAGCTTTCGTTCATAATGGCGTTGGCCATTTCCTTGGAGCTGGTGAGCAGCGGCGCCGGAATCAAATGCAGTTTTGCATTGAAAATATTACTTTGGGTGTTGGGCAGATAGAAATTGACCCCGCCCGTTAAGGAAATATAGGTAATGGTTTTTTCAGCATTGGTGGCAAGCTTGTTGAGCAGCTTATTCTGCGTATCACCATAGCCTATATTGATGATGGGATTATCCCCCATCCTACTGTTGATATACATGCTGGCAGCCTCCGCTACAAGGCTGTTTACAGGTATACTGGCGGAGCTGGGAACCACAAATACATCTTTGAGGCGAAAGCGGCGCATCAGCTCTTGTTCTGTTTCCAGGCGATGTTCGCTATCCTTGCTGAGTTGAAATTTGATGATACCATTTTGGCGAGCTTTTTCCAAAAGCTTTACTACTTTTATGCGGTTGATGCCCAGCTGCTCGGCAATCTTTTGTTGTGTCAAACCTTCAAAATAGTAGTACCAACAAATGCGCGTCATCAATATTTCTTCATAATCCATCCCGACACCTCACATAACGCATCATATTTTTACAACGCTAACACTTGTAAACAGTATAACATTTGTATCAATCATCGTCAATAGTTAAATTCTAACAAAAACATCGCATACTATGTAATATTCATAGGATATTATTACATTTATTCCATCTTTTTGTGTTGACAAATAGCAACGCAGCTGATAATATTATGTGTAAGAGATATAAGTCACGAAACAAATGTTAGAGGATGTAACAAATGAATGATTCTACAAGTGCAAAAGAAAGTCGTTTAGAGGTTCGGGATATCTATAAATCTTTCGGCGTAAACAAGGTGTTGAAAGGCATCAATCTCCGTGTGGACAAGGGTGAGATACTGGCTCTTATCGGCGGAAACGGCGCCGGAAAATCCACCTTGATGAAAATTCTCATGGGCATTTACCTGCCCGATTCCGGAGAAATTTACTTAGACGGCGAGCACATCAAAATACAAAACCCCGCCATATCGCTTGCCAAGGGCATCTATCTGGTGCCGCAGGAGCCTCTGCTCTTCCCTAACATGACGGTGTCTGAAAACATCATTATCAGTATGAATGGAAAAAAAGACGCTTTGCTTGGAAAGCTGAAAGGCATCATGGAGGAGATCGGCTGGAAAATAGATCTGGAGCGCAAAGCCGAAACCCTGTCCATTGCAGAGCAGCAGTTGGTAGAGATACTGCGAGGTCTCATGCGCGACTCCAAACTCTTGATACTGGACGAGCCCACCAGCTCTCTCACATTTCACGAAGTGAAGTCGCTGTTTAAAACCGTTCTGGATTTAAAGAGCAAGGGTATCAGCATCATTTATATTACACACCGTCTTTCGGAAGTATTTGAAATCAGTGACTCCATCGTCATCATGCGCGACGGCATCATCACCGTCAAAGGGCCAGTTTCCGAGTTTACGCATGAAATGCTGCTGCAAGGCTTGTTGCCTCCCAACGTGGACACGATACATCGCCATGCAGAGGAGAGCGAATGCCTTGCCAATTACAACAAGGTAGTGTTGGATGTCAAAGACTTCTCCGGCTACGGCTTTAAAAACATCAGCCTAAAAGTACACGAGGGCGAAATACTCGGCTTGGCGGGCGTGGTCGGCGCCGGCAGAACGGAGCTTGCCACCACAATTTTCGGCAGAGATAAGGTACTCGGCGGCAAAGTCAGCCTCAACGGAGAAAATATTACAGGGCTAAGTACTGCAGAGCTGCTTGCGAAAGGTGTGGCGTATCTTGCGGAAGACCGCTTTCAAAACGGCATATTCGGGTTGAGCGACATTGAAAAAAATACGACGGCGTCTTCACTCAACCGCTTTGGCAAATGCTTTATGAGCAAAAAGAAGGAGCAGGAAGAAACACAAAAGTACATAGACCTGTTCCGCACCAAGGTGGTGGACAGCAGCCAGCAAATGTCCTCTCTCTCCGGCGGAAACCAGCAGAAAGTTGTGATTGCAAGAGCGCTTGCCGCCAACCCCAAACTGCTGATACTGGACGAACCCACACGCGGCATTGATATCATCGCCCGCGCGGACGTATACAGCATCATCAAAAAACTCAAAGAAAACGGCCTGGCCATTTTACTGATATCCAGCGACATGGAAGAAATCATCGAGTTGAGCGATCGCGCCATGACCATGTACTGCGGTACAATTAACAAAGAATTTACCAAAGAAAACATTAACCACGACAACCTGACCACTGCCTCCTTTGGCATCGTATCGGAGGGCGTATGATCAAACTACTGCTCAAACGCAGAGAGCTGAGCGCACTGCTCTTTTTGGCCTTGCTGTTCCTGACGGCCGGCATCGTCAATCCCACATTTTTAACGCTGAACAACGTATTTCTAACCATCAACAGCAGCGTGGTATATGCGGTGGTTGCCATGGGCATTGCCTTTGTCATCATCACCGGTGAAATTGATGTTTCGGTGGGCGCAATTGTAGGCATATCCGCCACAGTTGTCGGTTCCATGATACGCGACGGGCAGCCCTGGATGCTTGCCATAGCAGCGGGTATGGGCATAGGCACACTCATCGGCTTCATCAACGGTTTCGGCGTGGTCACCTTACGCATTCCCTCTATTATTATGACACTGGGCACCAGCAGTATTATACGCGGTCTAATGTATATTTACACGGACGGTAAATGGGTAGAGAATGTGCCTTTTGACTTCAAACAGCTCTCGCAACAAAAGTTTTTGAATGGATTCACTTACTTTTACCTGGCAGTGCTGCTGTTTATGATCATCATGCATTTGATCATGATGCGTTCCAAGCGCGGCAAGTATTTTTCTGCGGTAGGTGACAATGCCGCAGGCGCGAACCTCTTGGGTATTCCGGTTGAAAAAACCAAACTTGCCGCCTTTGTATTCTGCGGTTTGTTAAGCGCCATAGGCGGTATCATTTTCGTCAGCCGCGTCGGCTTTGTAACCCCCATTGCAGGCATAGGTTATGAGATGAAAGTCATTGCCGCCTGCGTAATCGGAGGCATCAGCCTGAGCGGTGGCGTGGGCAATATTATGGGTGCGCTAATCGGCGCAGCTTTCATGGCCTCTATCAGCCGTGTGCTGGTCTTCATCGGTCTGTCTTCCGATTTGGACGACACGATCACCGGTATGCTTCTCATCATCATCGTAGTGGTGGACGCCATACTGCGCAAGCGCAGCATAGAACATGCAAGACGCGAAAGATTGTCCGCAAAAACCTTGGATTTGGGAGGATTAAACCATGAAAAACAAAGTGTTTAAGCTTCTTAAACATTGGGAAATCCTGCTTGTAATACTGATTGTGCTGGAATTTATTGTGTTTGGTGCAATGAACTCCAAGTTCCTGAATGTTGCGCGGCTGTTTAACAGTATCAACAACTTTCTGCCCATATGTATTATCTCGCTGTTTGTAACGTTTGTCATGATTACGGGCGGCATTGATATACAATCGGGTTCCATCGTTGGGTTGACATCCATATTTATCGGTGTTTTATGGAACGACGCCGGCATAAGCATATTCGCGGCATCTTTGCTCGGTTTGTTGCTGGGCGCGTTTGCAGGACTTATGAGCGGATTCTTCATCGCCTACACAGGCGTGCAGCCCATGGTGGTCACACTTGGCGGATCCTTCCTCTACTCCGGTTTGGCGCTAATGGTCACCAACATGAGCTCCACCGAGGCCTATCAGGGTATCAGCAACTTTCCCGAAGCCTTCCGCGCCATCAGCAAAAACAAACTGTTTGACATCATCCCTTTCCAATTTATTATTTTTCTGTGTTTGGTAGTGCTCGCCTATCTGATACTGCACCGCTCCAAATACGGCAGAAAAATTTTTCTAACCGGCATTAATCGCAATGCTGCAGAGCTAAGCGGTATACATAGTAAGAAAATCATCATGAGCACCTATGTACTGTCTGGACTGAGTGCATCGCTCGCAGGCATATTGCTGACCGCTTATCTGGGCACCGCCAAAGCCGACCTTGGTAAAGAGTATACCCTGCCCATCATCACCGCCGTGGTATTGGGCGGAACCAGCAACCTGGGCGGCGTAGGCAGTGTGGTGGGCACTGCGCTGGCTGCCTTATCCATAGGCATACTGAAGATTGGTTTAAGTCTCAACGGCGTGGCATCTCAATATCTGGATATCCCTGTCGGTTTGCTGCTGATTCTGGTAGTCAGCGTACGCTTTGCCAAGACCAACCCGAAAATCAAGAAGCTTTTAAGACTGAAGTCCTAAAAAATCATCATCGCCATCTATGTGCAATGCACATAAATATAAATTGTAGGAGGATTTTCAAATGAAAAATCTACGCAAGGTATTTGCTTTGGTACTCGCCATCGCAACACTGTTCACCTTTATGCTTACACCGGTTGTAGCAAAAGATATCACCGTTGTATTCATTCCCAAACTCAGCGGCAATGCATTCTTTGAATCTGCCAATGTAGGCGCACAGGATTTGGCTAAAAAAGTCGGCTATACCGTAAAGTATGACGGTAACCCCGAAGCAGCCGTTGCACATCAGGTAGCCATCATTGACAACGCCATCAACAGCGGCGCAGACGCTATCTGCATATCCACCGTTGACGCAGCCGGTGTGGAAGACGCCATGAAGGCAGCACAAGAAGCAGGTCTCGCCGTAACCACATGGGACTCCGACAGCAACCCGGAACGCCGCAGCGTTATGGTAAGCCAAGGAACACCTGAGCAATTAGGTCAAATGTTGGTAGATATGCTTGCAGAGAGCGTAAAAGAACGCGGCAAGGACGTTGAAAAAGACGCTATCAAGTACTGCTGGCATTATTCCCAAGCAACCGTAACCGACCAAAACAGCTGGCACGTAGCCGGCGAAGCCTACATCAAGGAAAAATATCCGAACTGGGTAAACGTTGCTCCTGACAACTACTATTCCAACCAGGATGCAGAAAAAGCCATCTCGGTAGGCGAAGCTATTTTAACCAGCTTCCCCGACATCGACGGCATCATCTGCAACGACTCCACCGCTCTTCCGGGACAGGCTCAGGCTGCACAAAACCTCGGTTTGGACGCCACCAAAGTAAGCATCACCGGCTTTGCTTCCCCGAACAGCATGAAGGAATACTGCCGCGCAGGCATCCTTAGCAGATGGGGACTGTGGGATTGCAAAATCCAGGGCGCCATCGGCTGCTACTTAGCATACTATCTCGCAAACGGCAACACCCTCAAGGTTGGCGACAAGGTTGAAATTCCAGAGATCGGCACCGTTGAAGTAATGCCCAACACAGTACTGGATCCGAACGCTTATACAGCAGAGGACAGCGGTGTGGTATTGCTCCCAGAGCGTGCAATCTTCACCATCGACAACATGGATAACTACGACTTCTAATCAAAGTCGCAAGCCAAATTTCTTTGGCATTCACGCAGGCTGCGTTTGCAGCCTGCGCATATGATAAATCCGGCTTCAAACGCAGGGTTTATCTGCAAAAACAGCTTAACTATCCAATCATTAAGGAGATTACTATGGCAGATAAAGATAATTTGAAAGTCACGAAAGATTTCTATACTGATGTTCCCTTTCAAAACCAGGGAGACTTCTACGTAAAGGGCGCAAACAACCTCGATTGGGGTATGAAAAAGCACCTGGCCAATATTTTTAATCCAAAGAGCGGCAACACTGTAATGTTCGCCTTTGACCACGGCTATTTTATGGGCTCTGTATCCGGTTTGGAAAGACTGGACATCGTACTCCCCACCCTCATGCCCAACATTGACTGCCTCATGGGTACACGCGGCGCGCTGCGTACCTGTGTACGCCCCGATAACCGCAAAGCGATTGCCCTCCGTGTAAGCGCAGGATCCTCCATGATAAATGACGATCTTTCACACGAAATGGTGTCCGTAGATATCGCTGACTCCATCCGCATGAATGCCGACTGTATGGCGGTGCAAACTTTCATCGGTGCGGATGGACAGCTTAGCAGCCTGCAGAACCTCAGCAAGGTCGTGAATGAGGGTTTACAGTACAGCATCCCCACACTGGGCGTTGTGGCCGTGGGTAAGGACATGGAGCGAACCGATCGCTTCTTTAAACTCGCAACCCGTATCGTGGCTGAACTCGGTGCAAATATCGTCAAGACCTACTACTGCGACAACTTTGAGGAAGTCGTTGCGGCCTGCCCGGTTCCCATCGTGGTAGCCGGCGGTAAGAAACTCGCTGAGGACGATGCTTTAACCTTGGCTTATAACTCCATACAGGGCGGCGCGCGCGGTGTAGACATGGGTCGCAATATATTCCAAAGCCAGCACCCCGTAGAGATGAGCTATTGCGTAGCCAAAGTTGTACATGAGGGTTATACCGACAAAGAAGCCTATGAGCTGTTCCAACATCTGATTAACGAAAAGAAATAATATTCTTATAAAAATACCGACGAGCTATGCTCGTCGGTATTTTTATAAGATTCATTATGCTGCGGGCAGCTTCATTAAAGTATTCTATACTACACCCTTAATTCAAATTCGAGAGGACTATACCATCACATTTCTGCAGATTCCCGCACGGACTGTGCCAGCAATTCCTCCGCCCTTTTACGGTTTTTCTCGGCAATCATGCCCACAAGACGCATATTGAGATAGAGCAGGAGCGCGCAGAACGCAAGCAGAATATAAGGCATAATGGCAAAGCTGATGCGGCTGGCTACAAAACCTATCACCAGCTGTGCCAAAAAGCCCATGGAATAAGCGCCTGCCATATGGAAGCCTATGATGTCCGCAGAATAGGTTTTGCCAAAAAAATCCGGTATACGATGCAACTGGGACGGGAAAATGGGGCCATACCCTACACCAATCAGAAAAAGCGCGGCGATGGTGAGAAAATAGCTTCCCGGTATCAACAGTGCCAATCCCACAAAAGCAATGCTTGCGCCGCCCATGATAAAGGTATTGTTTTTGAGTTTTTCGCTGACAAAACCCGTCAGAATTCTGCCCGTCATGATGCCCGCAAAATATACCGAAACCAATCTTGCTGCCACATCCGGATCCAAATGCAAAGAGAATACCAGATAGGTAGCGCACCATGTACCTAAGGTAAACTCCAGCGCGGAGTATAAGCCTGTGGTAAAGATGGAAAGGCGGATACCCGGCTTTTGCAATATCTGTAATAGGCTAAGCTGTTTGCTCTTTTTAACAGGCGCAAAGTCTTCTTTTACGACATTCCAGACACCGCGCTTCCAAAACACAAAAGCAAAAATCATGCTTTGCAGTATGGCGATTGCTGCATAGCCCAATCTCCAGTTGTTGTTTTTTAAAAAGACAGACAATATCAAGGGGCTGGTGGATACGCCTACGCCCCAAAAGGCATGCAGCCAGTTCATATGCCTTGCGCTGTAGTGCTTTGCAATAAAGGCATTGAGCGCCGCATCAATGGCGCCCCCGCCCATACCGATAATGCCTGCAAAGAACATCATCGTAACGATGTTCGGGGATATGGCAATGCCCAGCATACCTAAAATAGTAAAGGCGATGGACACCAGCGTTACTTTAAACGTGCCGAAACGACGTATATATTTGCCGGAAAAGAAGCTGACCAAGGAAGTCAACACAAGGCTCATGAAAGATATGGCAGAGGCCAGGCTGACATCCACATGCAGATCCAAGTACATAACCGGCCAGGCTGCGCCGAGCAACGAGTCCGGAAGCCCCAAAGAAATAAATACAGTGTAAATAATAATCAGTAATAGTATCATGCATCCTCCTAAACACGTATCGCTTGTCGCTTTTTCAAAGAATAAATATAGCAATCCTTTACCTTGAAAGGGGTCAGACTGTCCAAAGCAAGCTTATAGATAGCAATTTGATACAAATATCTTTCGGTAATCTCATCCTCTTCAAAAGAATCGGTTTTGAAATCCACCAGTATCCACTCCTCGCCATCCAAAAAACAAAGATCTATTGTACCGCTTAACAAAAGCACTTTCCAACCCTTTAAGTGAATGGTAAACGGGTGCTCCTTATACACAAGATTGCTGTTTAGCATGCGGATACCCAGATCTGTTAGAAAAAAATCGCACACAGAATAAATATCCACCTTGCTGAAATCTGCCTGAGAGCCTTTTCGCAAGGGTTCCTCGCGTTTACGCGCTTGGCGCTCGACCTCCTCATATAAAGCGATCAAAGCAGGGCTTTGCAGCGATTTTTCCGCAAGTTCTCTGCGGAATTTGGCGATGGTGGCGTCATCCAGCATATCCGTATGATGCACATCCCCCGTTTGCGCCTGAAAATCCTCTATCATGCGCTTATAGGTCTGCTGCACGCCTCTGCCGCCAAAGAGCCTGCGCACAAAGTCCAACGGCAGTACCTCCAATAAAAAGTGCGTCAGTGTACCGATTTCAGCTGCTGTCTGCACATGCTCCTTAAACATCACATCCATGATGTCCGGCAAGGTATTAATGGATATCGGCTTAAAATCCGGTATTTCATGTGGCGGAGGCAAGGCAACAGGATGGTCGCTGACAGGCAGCTGAATGCGATAAACATCGCTTTTCAGCAGGATATCCACCAACGCGGAAACCGAATACTTTTCCGGAATACGCTTGCCTTTTTGCGTAATACGCGTATCTTCCCACATATCCCGCACTACATTGATATGTCTGTCGGGTGGCGTTTGGAGTATGCGCTCATACAATGCATCCACATCGACATCAGCAGGCATATCCGTTGGTTCATACTGCAAAAAACCGGTGGTATCGCTCAAATGACAATGTCTGATATTCCATTCATAAAAATCATAAGGCGTTTTTTTCATTGGAATAGGCACGGCTTCCAGCTTCTCATCCAGCATGTCCTGCCATTGGTCAAAGGGATTGTGCAAGCTGTTTTGCAGGTCTGCGCCCTCTCGCAGCGCTAAACGTATCCAATCAGCATAGGTTTTGGCCTTGAGTATGTCTAATGCATCCGCTGTTTTGGGTATTTCCGGCTCTTTTTTATCGGTGTTGACCAGGTACAGCACATCTCTGGCTCGTGTCATCGCCACATAGAGCAGGCGGGCACGCTCGGCTTTGAGCTCCTGCAAACGGATGTTCCGTATTGCAGCAAAGACAGCGGTGTTGCGCCGTATACGGCTATCCGGATTGCGATACTGCACAGCAAGCCCATAGTCTTTATGCAGCTGCAGTTCGGCGCGTTCATCCATGGTGGACTGCAATCCCATATGCAGCCCCATCACAAAAACAATGGGAAACTCAAGCCCCTTGCTTTTATGTATGGTCATAATACGCACCAGATCATCATAGGGGCTCAGGAGTACAGGATCCAAGCTGCCTCCCATGCCCTGCGTAATGCGGCAATCCTTGATAAAGTCGACGATTGCATCCTCCGTTTCATCCAGGTAATCCCTTGCACGCAGACAAAAAGCACGCATATTGTTCAGCAGCTCGTCGCCGTTGGATTGGCTTTCAAAGTAGTCTTTCATACCGCTGCGCATGATAAAACTCCACAGGTATACATCGATCTTCACTTTTTGCATCAAAAAGCGTTCCTGACTGATCAATCGGCGTATGGCGCTGCAAAGGCGAATCAGCTCCTGTTCCTGCACAGCCTCCTCTTCTGTCACGCCCTGTACAATATGACACCTGGCTCTTAAAGTCTTTACCTGACGAAAGGTATACAGGGTATCGTAGGGATTCAGGGCATTCCAATCCACCTCGGATATGGCGTCCAGCACATCGGCATAGTTCTCATATTCCGTCGGCTGCTCCTCTTCGGCAAGACCGGCACAGTAGTAAAATGCTTCCGAAAATCGAATGTCGCGTTCCGGATAGAGCAAGCGTATCTGCGCCAGTGTTTCATCGCTGAGCCCAAAAGCAGGACCACGCAATACGGCAAGCAGGGCAAGATCGTCATAGCAGTTGGTAAGCAGGCTCAGCCATGCGATCAACTGCTCCGTCTCCATATTATTGGAGGTGGCACTGACCATATCAGAATAATAAGCAATGCCCTCATGGCTGAGGTATTCGCCAATAATGCTATCCACATTTTTCAGCTGCGGACAAAGTATGGCTATGTCACGAAACTTGATCCGTCTATCCTCCGTAGGATGTTTCGTACCTACCAAGGCTTTAATCTGTTTGGCAATGTAGCTTGCCTGTATCGCATACTGATTTGCTTTTCCTTCATATAAAAAGCTGCGGTAACGCGTTTGCACACCGCATTCGTCCGTACGTCCGGGATGCAGCCAATCCTCCTCCACAAGATAGTTCAACTCTGTGGCTTCTTCTTTCAATATGCTCTGAAATACACGGTTGCCGGCGTCTATCAGCATAGGATTGCTGCGAAAGTTTTTATTCAGCAGTATTTTTCTATGACTGTGCCCCTCGCCAAAGCGATAGCTCTTCAGCTTCTCAATGAACAGCTTGGGCTCTGCGTTGCGGAAACGGTATATGCTCTGTTTCACATCCCCCACCATAAACATGGTATTGCGATCGGACTTCAGCGCGCGCAGAATCTCCTCTTGTATGGAGGAGTTGTCCTGGCACTCGTCGATAAATATCGCATCAAAAGCGCTGCGGATTTTTTCATCCACGCCCTCTGTCTGCAATATTTTCAAGGCCATATGCTCCATGTCGTTGAAATCTATCAGATTTTTTTCGCGCTTGGCTTCCGAAAACAGCTTTTCAAATACCACCAGTATCTGACAAAGTGCCTGTATATGCAACTTGACAATGCGATTGTCGACATCAAAGTTGGCAAGCAGAGCAATATCCTCCGAAAGCGCGCCTAAAGCATCCTTCATCTGCGCGCGCAAAGGCTTAACTTCCTCACCACAAGCTTTGTCGGAAGGGTCTTTTAGTATAGGGAAGCGCGAGAAGTTCACCAACTCTATCTGTCGTTGCAGCGCATGAACATCGTCTATGGCAAGGACTTCTTCAAGCTGTGCGGCATCGTTGCGTATCAGTTCCACCAATTTATCGGGATAGGCGGGCGTAATGCTTTCTCTATATGCACGCACTTTGGCAAGAAGCTGCCGCTGTGTTTCGTGCAAGCTCTGCACATAAACATCGTAGAGATGCCCGAATATATCCTCCCCCGTATCTTCCAAATCCGCCTGCAAACCGCAATGCTTACGCAGCCAGTCAAAGGGATGCGGAAAGCTCATCATACTGCTGTACAGGCTGTTGAGCAATTCGATAATGGCTTCCTCGCTATAGGCCATTGTAAGGCTCTCGATTTGCTCCCCTGCATGCTCATAGGCAATCTCCATGGCGCGACGCTGGGCTGTCAAGTACAGGCGTTCGCGGTAAGAGGTGGAGGCTATGCGCACCCTGGGATCCACACCGACTATAGGAAATTCGCGCTGGATCAGTTCCTTGCAGAAGCTGTGCATCGTGCCTATTTTGGATCGGCCGACCTTGCCATACTGATCCATGAGCTCAGGATATTCGTCAGCCCTGTCCAAAAGCTCTTTGGAAATTCTATCCTTCAGCTCGGCCGCAGCCGCATTGGTAAAGGTCATCACGAGTATACGCTCGATATCTATCCCATCATCTATCAGCATGGACAGAATGCGCTGCACCAAAACGGCTGTTTTTCCTGCGCCGGCAGCGGCACTGACCAACAGATAACTGCTTCTGTCGTGTATGGCTTCCTGTTGCTGTTGGGTAAAAGGCATGCTATGCTCCTATCAATTGAATACGAGTGATTAAAAGGTACCAAATTATTATACTATTCCTTACGGTTTTTTCATAGAACGAATTGAAAACATACAATATACACCATTTTCTTTACTTTCAGGCAAAATTTTCTTCCTATTCATGTATGATTGTGATATGATTATACTAAATTATTACATCCATTAAAGGGAGTGGTGAAATGCGAAAAAAATACTGGATCATAGGACTTGCTCTACTGCTTGTGTTCATTTTCGCAGCGATATACTACATCATACCGAACGCAAAATATAACAATGCACAAAAATTGATGGCGGAACATCGCTATGAAGAAGCCCAAAGGCTGTTTGAAGAAATCGACAACTTTAAGGACGCCAAAAACATGGCAGCCGGCGGCGTTCATTTCCGGCACGCCGAACACCTACGCCAGCTGGAACAATTTGAAGAGGCGGCAGAAAAGTTTGCGGAAGCTGCAAAATTGGGCAATGCCGACGCTTTTGAACGCAGCCTTGATGCGTATTACAGCCTGGGAGAAAAGCTGCTCAAGGAAGGCAAACACGAGCAAGCAACGCAGGCTTTTGCCAAGGCAAAAAATTATAAAGATGCCGAAACGCGCCTATCCGACCATTTCTATGCACAGGGCGAAACGCTGCTTGCCCAGGGAAAGCCGGAGGAAGCCTTGACCGTTTTCCAGCAAGCAAAGGGCTATAAGGATGTCGATGTGCGCATGGAAGAAACCTACTACGCACTTGCCGAAAAAGCTTTGGCAGCCGGTGATTATGCCGCAGCCACCGAATTTTTTTCACAGGCAGGCGACTTTAAGGATGCCAAAACACGCATTGCCGAACCCTCTTACATACAAGCAGAAAAAGCTTTGGCAGATGGCCGCTATGAAGATGCCATACACCTCTTCGGTCAGGCAGGCAATTTCAGAGATGCCATACATCGCATAGGTGAAGTTTACTATACACAGGGCAAAGCCTTATTGGAAGCAGGCGACTATCCCAACGCCATCCACGCACTCAGCAATGCCGGAAGCTATCCGGATGCCTCCGCACGCACTTTGGAAGCCTACTACAAGCAAGCAAAGGCGCTGCTGGAGTCCGGACTATACGAAGATGCCGCAGAGGCATTTGCCCATGCCATACCTTATGAAGATGCTGCCGTACAGGCAAAAGAGGCGCATATACTCTGGCTGCACAGTCTTGCCCAAGAGGATAAAGCCAGTGAACTTGCCGCCAGCATATTGGCAAGCGGTGATACGGAAGCGCTTGCAAAACTTCGCGCACTGGCCGAGGAGCTTATGGAACAAAACGAGCTGGAGGCTGCCGCCGCTGTATTACAGTCTGCCCCCGATGAAAAGGAAAATAAAGACTTACTTACTAAAATTGCGGATGCCCTGTTGCAGAACAATAAAGGTGCAGCGGCAAATGCTATATACGAAAGCTTGGGAACCCTTAAAAAAACACCGCAAGAGCCGAATGAAGTCTATATCGAACAGGCAAAAAAACTGGTTTCGGATGGAAAATTTAAGGAAGCGATTGATGTATACGAAAGCATCGGGGATGAAAATGCCAAAGAAATGGTGAAGGAAACCGCCAAAATGGCAGCCGGATCACTTCTTGCAAACGGTGATTATGAAGCCGCCATCGACGGCTATGAGAGAATCGGGGATGCCGACGGTTTGCGGCAGGCACAATACAAATATGGCGAATTTTTGCTGGCAAAACAGGATTATGTAAAAGCAATTGCCTTATTGGAAAATCTGATAGAGTACGAAAATGCGTATGAATATCTGAAAGCGGCTCGCTATGGTTTAGCACAACAGTATATGGACAACCGCGAATATGACAAAGCGACTGTGCTGTTCACTGCTTTGGGCAGCTATTTGGATGCAGAAGATAAACTGCTGGAAATACAATATATACATGCCAAAAACAGCCTGCAAAATAAGGATTATGCGGCCGCAATAACGGCATTGGAAGCCCTGGCCGGATATAAAGACGCAGAAGAATTAAAAAACCGTGCGCACTATGAACGATCATTGGAATTGCTTGCACAGGATAAATTAGACGAAGCGCTTGTTGAGATGGAAAAAAGCGGCTATGATCTCCGTGCGCAAACAGAGCTTGCGCAAGCCAGCTATACGGCAGCCGTAAAATATTTGGAGGAAGGTAATCTGGAGCGCGCGGCGGAACTGTTGCGCAAAACGGCATCCAACGAAAACAGCAAAGCCAAGCTTAGGGAAATAGCCAGGAAATATATCGAAGAGGGCGAGCAGGAAAAAGCCTATTCGCTCCTCAGCGGAATAGAGAGCGATACAGAAATCGCAGCCCTGTTGCAGCAAATCGCACAACGCTATGCATCATCCGGAGAGCTGATTAAGTCCTACAGCATATACAAAGAAAACGCAAACGATCCGCAAACCAAAAGTCGATTATACCCCACCGTATATCGTTTGAAAGCTGAAGCCGATAGACTATACGAATTGGGCGATATAGACGGACAAGTTGCCCTATTAAAGCTTTTATATGAAAACGGCGATTTGAAAAAATCGGAATTGCTACGCGCCGAATTTATTCAGTTCATTATGCGCGCCGACCACTTCAGTTATGGTAAGTATAATGGCAAAACACTGTACTGGCATCCTCTTAAGGCAAAGAAATACAGGCTGCTTAGCATTGCCAAAGAGGACGTTACAAGCATGCCTATCGCAAAATACGAACGGCACTATATCAACGAATGGCTGCGTCGCTTCTCCAACACCTTTGAGCGACCGCAGGAGAAGAAATACGTTAGCCGTATCTTCCTGTTTAAAATGAGTTCTTTACAGGAATATTTAAACGAAGCGGAAGCAAGGCAAAAGCTCATATCCTATGAAGAAGCGAAAAACGAAATCAATCTGGAAGGCTACTGGACCGCTTCCAAATCTAAATATTTCCGCGGTTACTATGTATACGACATCGCAAACAAGGAATTTGTAGGCAGTTTGGAAGAAAATGAACATACCGTACGCCCCGCGCTGGAACTGAGCATATACAACAATTGGATGCATTTTATGCTAAACGGCAACTATCATTTCTATGACGCACAAGGCAACGAGCTGCATTTCAACCCCAGTGTACCTTTGGATTAAAAATTTTCATAAAAAAAGTATGTGCCTTTATTCCGTGGCACATACTTTTTTAGCGTGTTCTAATATCGAATGGTATTATCCCTTTTTGGAGCGGAGCAAATGTTTATTTGCCAGAGCAAATATAAAGACAAAGCGCAGCAAAGCTGTCCTGTGAAAAGAAGCAGGCACTCTGTTATGTAACGTGCCTGCGGTATTGATTATGAAACGCCATATTGTTTGATATGGCTCATTTTTTTGCGTTCATAATGATTGTACTTTTAGCGATAATCCTTCATATAGTCCCCATGAGCATCTATAAGCTCATCCACCATGGCGCGAATTCGATCCTGATTCAGCTCACTGGAGGTATGCGGATCCAACATAGCGGCCATGTAAATGTCTTCTCGCTTTTTGCTGCGCGCCGCTTGTATGGTCAAAAGCTGTACATTAATATTCGTTCTGTTCATGGCTGCAAGCTGCTCTGGCAGCATGCCTATATGGCAAGGGTGAATGCCGCTGCCGTTAACCAAACAAGGTACCTCTACGCAGGCATTGGGCGGCAGATTGTCGATAAGACCAGTATTCAACACATTGCCGCCGATTTCAGCAGGCTTATTATACATGATCGCTTCAATGATTTCGCAGGCATACTCACGAGAATGTTTGGGCAGCAGTTCCTTTTCCTTTAAGATGTCCTCTTTTTCCTGTTTCCAGGCCGCAATCTGATTGATACAGCGACGCGGATACTCATCCAATGGAATATTGAACGCTTCAATGTACTCTGGCGTGTCTTTTCGAATATACATATTATTATATTCCGAATTATGCTCGCTGCTTTCTGTGCAATAGTAACCAAAATTTTTGATGTAGTCAAAGCGCACCATATCGTCATGCTTTTCACCGGCATTTTTATGCGCTGCACGCTTGCGTATTTCTGGGTACAGATCGTTTCCGAATCGATCGCGTATGTCCAGCAGCCATCCCATATGGTTGATGCCGGCAATCAGCTCTCTGCGCCCTTCGTACTTATCTTGCATGCCAAGTTTTTCGAACAGCTCCTTTGTACATACCTGTACACTATGACACAAACCGACGGTTTTCACATTGGTATAGCGCAGCATATATCCCGTAAGCATGGCCATAGGGTTCACATAGTTTAAAAACCACGCATTGGGACAAACCTCTTCCATGTCGTCCGCAAAATCCTGCATAACAGGTATGGTACGCAATGTACGCATGATTCCGCCTATACCCAAGGTATCGGCAATGGTTTGGCGCAGTCCGTATTTTTTGGGAATCTCAAAATCCACCACTGTGCTTGGCTCATAAAAGCCCACTTGGATTACATTGATTACAAAGTCGGCTCCCCGCAGTGCATTCTTGCGATTTTCCACGCCAAGATGGGTTGTAAAACGCGCTTTACCTTGGTTAAATGCCTTATTATAAGCTTCCAAAATAGTCTTGCTATCGTCTAAACGGTCCGGCATAATATCGTACAGCGCAAATTCGGCATCCTGCAAACCAGGCGTATATAAACAGTCGCGTACAATATTACGTACAAATACGGTGCTACCTGCACCCATGAAGGTGATTTTCATAAAATATTATCCTTTCGTTCCTGTAAGAGCTATTCCCTCTACAAATTGTTTTTGAAATATTAAATAAATGATTAGCATAGGTAACATTGCTAATGTTGACCCTGCCATCAATACCGGGTAATTTGTTAAAAAACTTCCTGTCAAAGAGCTGATTCCCGCTGATAATGTCATGGTTTTAATATCCGTATTGACGATCATTGGCCACATCATATCCGAATAAGCAAATATTGCGGTGAAAATAGATAATGCAATTACAGCTGTACGAGTCAGCGGAAACATAATTTTAACAAAAGTTTGAAACACATTGCAGCCATCCAGTTTTGCTGCTTCCATCAAATCATTCGGAAGACTCAGGTAAAACTGACGCAGAAAAAAAGTTCCAAATGCACTGACCATTCCTGGAAATACCAAAGCAAACATGGAGTTTAGAACTCCCATCTGTGCCAACATTTTATACTGTGGAATAATGAAAACCTGCGTTGGAAGCATCATCTGAGCCAATACAATGGTAAACAAAAGATTCTTTAACGGAAAATGAAGCTTTGCAAATGCAAAAGCAGCCATTGACGAAAAAACAACAGCACAAAGAATACGAAAAAGTATCAGCAACAAAGTATTTTGATAAAGTGCCCAAAAAGGAAGAACTGCCAAGGCTTCTGAATAATTTTTATATACAGGTGCTTTAGGAATCCAAATAGGAGGTACTTGAATCGCCTCACTCATTGTTTTCAACGAAGTTAGCAACATCCATACAAACGGAAAAATCATTACAAAACTTCCTATTACCAGAATCGTATAGCTACATAAATGCTTATTTTTCCAGCGACCGGGGAAGGTATTGTGTGTCTTATTCATATACCCTCCTCTATTCATAGTGAACGAATTTACGTTCGCTAATAAATTGCAAAATAGTAAATAGCATAATAATTGCAAAAGTCCATATTACAATTGCGGATGCGTATCCTTGATTATGCTTCTGAAATGCTTCGTTATAAAACTGTAGCATCAAAGTTTGCGTGCTCCGAAACGCAGGATTTCCCTTCTGCACAATTAAAAAAATAGTATCGAACTGCTTCAAAGCACTCATTGTTCTTAGCACCATTGTAAAAAAAATAACCGGGGATAGTTGCGGCAAAGTAATATAAAAAAACCGTTGAAAGTTCGTAACGCCATCAATATCTGCCGCTTCGTATAGGGTTTTAGGAATAGATTGCAAGCCTGCTAGCAGCAGTATCAGGTCGTATCCCACACTACTCCATACTCCGATGATAGCTGTAGATACCAGTGTAACCCCTGGTGTCGCCATCCACACTATGGGGGATACTCCAAACATTGATAAAAATTGATTTAATATACCGAACTCTGTATTGAGTATCCATCTCCAAACCATTGCAACCGCCGCAGGGGCTACTACAATAGGCAGGAAGTATATGCCTCTAAAAAAGTTTTTAAATCGGATGCGATTGTTTAACAAAACTGCAAGCATTAAAGCAATTGCAATTCCAATTGGAACAGTATACAAAGTATACAATAAGGTGTTATAAGTTGTTTGCCATGTAACCGGATCAGAGAACATCTTAATATAGTTTTCGATTCCGGTAAATTTCATACCAGTCAAACCTTGCTTTTTATGTAAACTTAAGTATATTGTATTGAAGAATGGATAAATATTGAGTATAACCAGTCCAATAACAGTAGGCGCAATTAATAAATAAGCCCAGCCATACTCTGCACGAAATTTTCTATTTTTGCGTCCTACATGTGCATTCATATGAACATACTCCTTTAATCAAGGTTGAAAAAGTAGCTAATCAAATTGATAAAACCAATTGAAAAAATTGGAGGAAGGTCTAAAGACAAATGCCTTTAGACCTAAATTTGAACCATTATTCTGCTTCTGACTCAATTATTTTTTCATGAATCTGCATACAAGCTTCTTCCACTGTGAATTCACCTGTTAAAACTGCAGTAATGGTTTCTAGCTCAAAGTCTGTCCAAAGTGCTTTATGTGGAGAATACGGAATAATTTGACCATACTCTATCATCTCGGGATACACACTGATCTTAATATTATCAAATTGGTCTGTAAAATAATGTTCCGTTCCTTTATAGGCGGGTATTGCTGCTTTGTGCTTTGCTTGAATGATATTTGCTTCTTCACTGCCTGCGAACTTGATAAAATCAAGTACAATCTCAGGATGTTTTGTATTGGCTGCCCCCGCATAACCCAAACCATTATATTGGCTCGAGCGTACCTTACCTTGTGGTAATACCGCGACATCAAACTTATCTTTTATACTCTCATTAGTGGTATATGCGGACATCATCCATGAACCCACATTAAGCATAGCCAGTTTTCCAGCCATAAATTGATCATCCGCACTCAAATCCGAAAACGATTCAGCTGATGGAGATACTGCGTGGACCGTTACAAAATCGGTATAAAATTTGATTGCCTCTTGTGTAGCAGCTTGGTCGAATCCCGATTTTCCATCCCTGAATGTAAATCCCTGGTTTTGGTATATAAAGTTATTAAAGCCACTTTGGTCTGTAATTGGCGCACCATAACCATATATTCCCTTCTCTGTATCAGTAAGTTTTTTAGCTGTTTCCAACAAAGTGTCCCATGTCCATGTTTCATCCGGATAAGCCACACCGGCATTATCGAATATTTCTTTATTATACGCTAAAGCAATGGTATCATAATCTTTTGGTACAGCTAGTTGCTTTCCTTCATAATTGTACATTTCTGTAATTCCGGCAGGATATGGACTGTAATCTACTTCTGCAGGCGAAATATCTAACAAAACACCTGCTTGTGCATATACGAAGAATTGGTTCGCGTGCATCCAAAAAACATCAGGCAAAGCATTTCCTTCCGCTGCGGCTTGCAATTTTGTCCAATATTCGTTCCAGGGAGTTACCTGAACATCAATCGTCACATTGGAATTTTTTTCAGTATAAGCATCCGCAATAGCTTGCATGCCAGCCTGTTGATTTTTATCCCAAATTAGGAAAGTTAGGGCTACTTTTTCTTCTGCCGTCGCCAATGGAATAAAAAGAGAAAGCAAGAGACAGGTTGCGAGTAAAATTGATAGTAACTTCTTCATCAGAAATACCTCCTATGAAATTTTGATAATTTTATTATATCAACTTTATTTTTAATTTCTATATAAATCGATGACACAATAGTATATAATTCTAATATAAAAAAATAAAAAACATTCATTTATACGCTCTAATATGATATTCTATAAAAAAATATTAGTATTGTATACTTTGGAGGAACACATGAGTGCAAGTTTATCCCCTACACTTGACTATTTTTCATACTATATTAGCAATGTAAATGAACATAGTAAGCATAGTCTACGGTTTTTATTGATTCTTGCCGGTCACTGCAATCTATTGTGTAAAGGTGGCGTCCACAAGTTAAAAACAGGATCTCTCGTTCTAATTGAAAATAATTTATCCTATCAAATACAAACACATAGTGGTGATTTTTACTGCAATGTGTTGGACATTGGGTATTGTTCTTCACATACAAATTGCGTCTATTTCGCCGATCTTGCACAGACATATCAAAACATACAAATTCTAGTACAAAACAATCCCAAATTAACCTATTTGACCGACCGCTTAAGCACCCATCAGCGTATGATAGAATTATTACAAATCTACATGACAAGCAAGACATTAAATAAGTCTTTACTAATAAGCTATACACTTTACACAATACTCAAAAATATCGAACAAAATTTAGTAGAGTCGAATAAGCATCTACCATACAATAGACATATCAGTCAAAGTCTGCGCTATATACATAATCACTACACTGAAAGTATTAGCGCATACGATATTGCGAAAGAGCTTAATTTACACGTTAATTATTTTCACAATATATTTTTTAAGTATATGGGTACAACCTTTCTTACATACATCACTACATTACGAATGAACCACGCAAAGGAACTTCTTGCCAGTACGACTCTCAGTATTGATGAAATTTCTAAAAGATGTTCTATTGAAAATACAAAGTATTTCTTTCGTATTTTTAAAAAACATGTCGGTTCAAGTCCAAACGAGTATCGAAAGAATTACAATCTTACACCTCTACTTGGAAACGGACAATATATTATCACAAACAAAGATTCAGAAAAATTGATTGGTGTGCGGGGAGAATTATGAATAAATACAGTCTTTTGGATAAAAAATATATTGAAGGCAACTATGTTCCACAGCTTTGTGAATATTATGATAGAAGCGACATGGTTAATACAACTTTTCAATTTAATCACGCACATACCTTAGCCGAAATTATGTATGTTAGACATGGAATGATTTCATTGAAAATTGGAAACGACACTATTATGTTAGGTAGAAAACAATATGTATGGATTGATGCAGGTGTTCCCCATCAAAACCTGTACTTTGAAACAGATAAAGTGAGTATGATAAATATTGAATATAACTATACAATTGACGATAGCATTCCCAGCTTAAAAAATTTGTATAATCAGTACGAACCCATTTCATATTTATTTGATCATCCTAAACCGTATAAGGTTTTTACAGATCATGACAACAGCATCTATCTTTTGCTTAAACAGATGACACAAACAGGTACGCTTACAGAAGATACGAAAAAACTAAATTCTATACTATGTTCAGAGTTATTATTATTGCTTGGAAACTACTGGAGGATAGAAGAGTCAAGAGGTGAAAATAATAATTTTCTGCAGTCAATACACCACTATCTTCAAGAGCATTATGCAAAAAAAATAGAGATTAAAGATATTGCATTACATCTTGGAATCAGCTCCAATTATCTGCAAAAAAAGTATAAAAAACTTTCGAATTCTACTATCACGGAACAATTAAATAATATCCGTCTGGAGCATGCAAAATCAATTAAAGAAACTGAAAATATCAGTATTACTAAAATAGCTGACCGCGTAGGTATGACTTCATCTCGCCAACTGCAAAAACTATTCTTAAAAAAATATCAAATAAATATACAGGATCTTCCTAAAATGAATTGATCGTGAATATTAGATAAAAAAAGGCTCTATACTATCAG
>JBHADM010000092.1:0-6855 GCA_041855045.1 Bacillota bacterium
GGGCATTTACAGATTGTCTGCCCCAAACCCGCATGCCTTTTCGCTGCGCTTAATAATAATCGCAAAAACCATAATACCAAAAAAGCCTCTTCGGCTTATGATTTAGTCCTCAAAAATATCATAAGTGAGAGGCTTTTCGCATACAAAAACGGAAAAGGTAAAACAGTGGCCAAACACATAACTCGTCATTGATATCGTTCCGCGTTCACAGCGCTCATTCAGCACTTCCACATCATCCCCGCAGGCTTCGCTGCGCGCGCCGAGTGCCCTTCACTGCTGTGTATAGGTGTTTTTCGCAATGGTGTCCATCGGTAAGCCGTGCCCCAAGAACAGTGCGGACTGTATCTGCTTATTTTGCATGGACTGTTTATTTTGGGCTGTTTAGGTATTGTAGCAATACATGTGGATTTTGCCAAAATTGTTTTTGTGTATCCCCCCTGTACTTTTTCATCCTTCCCACAAAGCCACCGCGACAGCCTGCTGACACTATGTCCTGTCCATTCCCGAACCACCCTCTTTTCCCACGTCCGCGCTATACTGATGGGCAGGAGGTGACGCAATGGCAAAGCGAAAAGCGAGCATTGCCGACTGCCACAGCATACTGCTGCAAAGCATTTACGATGCCATATCTGACCCCCACTGCTTCTACCGCTACCATATCGCCGATAAGGAAAAGGACGAGGAGGGTAATGTGCACGCCCTACTGCGGGAGCAGATTGCCGAAAAAATCGACCTCAAAGCGGTGAAAGAGTGTATAGACATCCTCCAGAGCATCCAAAAATACAACGAAGAGGGTGAGGATGGCAGGTATGGCGTGGTGATTTTGCAGGATACGGCAAGCTTGACGGAAAACGAGAAGGAGAATACATGAATTTTGACAAAATCAAATCCGCGCTGCAGCGCTATATAGAGGATAAACAGCCCGATATGCAGCGCATGCAGGCAAACGAACGCTATTGGAACGCGCAGAATTGGCGCAAACAGGGGGATGCTCTGCGTACGCCCTGGCTGCTGAACAGCCTGATGAACAAGCACGCCGACGCCATGGACAACTATCCGCAGGCGGTGGTGCTGCCGCGCTATGAGGACGATGTCGCGCAGGCGGAGAGCCTGTCCAAACTGCTGCCCATGATACTGCGTCAAAATCGCTATGAGGACAGCTATTCCGATATGTGGTGGGAAAAGCTGAAACACGGAACCGCCGCACAGGGCGTGTTCTGGGACAGCACAGCCAATCAGGGCAGGGGCGACATATGTATTAAAAACATAGATCTCATGAACCTGTTCTACCAAAAGGGCATACAGAATATACAGGACAGCCCCTTTGTGTTCTATATCAGCAGCATGGACAGGGAGGCCTTTGCAAACGTCTATCCCGATGTGCCCGCAGCGGAGCATACAAGCTATTTTCTGCAGAATCCGGAGGAGATGGTGGAGATTGTCGATTGCTACTATAAAAAGCCCTGCGGCAGGCAGCGGCATCTGCATTTTTGTAAGTTCTGCGGCGAGCATCTCTTATACGCTTCGGAGGAGGATCCTCTCTATGTCGATCGCGGCTACTATAAGCATGGGCTTTATCCCTTTGTGTTGGACAGGCTCTATGCCATCAAAAACAGTCCCTTGGGCTTTGGCCTGCTGGATATCATGAAGGATGGACAGAATAGCATAGACGAGCTGAATCGCAATATACTGGAGCATACAAGATTGGCTGCCAACAAACGCTATTTTGTGCGGCTGGATGGTGGTATCAATGAGGCGGAGTTTGCCGACAGCAGCCGTCATTTTGTGCACGTGGCAGGCGCGCTGGGAGAGGAGAGCATACGTGAGATAGCGGTCAATCCCTTGGATAGCAGCTGCTTTGCCATGCTGGGTGCCAAAATAGAGGAGCTGAAAGAAACCAGCGGCAATCGTGACGTCAACCAGGGCTCCGTGGGCGGCGGCATCACGGCGGCAAGCGCCATCAACGCCCTGCAGGAGGCCGGCAACAAGCTCAGCCGCGACATGATCAAGGCGAGCTATCGGGCATTTGTGGATCTCTGCACCCTGCTGATAGAGTTGGTGCGCGAGTTTTACAATACGCCGCGCATGGTGCGCATAGGCGATGCACAGAGCTTTGTCCTCTTTCAAAATGAAGCCATGCAGACCATACACAGCGAAACCGAATATCGGCTGCCGGAATACGATATCGTCATACAGGCGCAGAAAGCCAGCCCCTTTTCAACATTGGCGCAAAATGAACTGGCGAAGGAGTTCTACCGCCTCGGCTTCTTCGAGCCGCAGAATGCGGACAAGGCACTTGCCTGTATTGCCATGATGAACTTTGACGGCAAGGAGGAACTGATTGCAAACCTGGAAAAACAAGCCCAAGCATATCGTTTGGAAACCGCAGGCCAAGCAGGCGCTGTTTCAATCCCGTGATGAGTACGAGGTGCTGTACGGCGGTGCGGCAGGTGGAGGCAAGAGCGATGCCCTGCTGACAGAAGCCCTGCGGCAGGTGCATAAAAAGGAATACCGCGCCCTGCTGCTGCGCAAGACCGTACCGCAGCTGCGGGAGCTCATAGACCGCAGCCAGGCGCTCTATCCTCTCTGCTTTCCGCAGGCGCAGTATAAGACGATGGAGCATGTATGGATATTCCCCAGCGGTGCCAAAATTTACTTCGGTTCCATGCACCACGAAAACGACCGCTTTCAGTATCAGGGCAGGCGTTTTGACTACATTGCCTTCGACGAGCTGACCCACTTCAGCAGCGAGGAATACTTCTATATGTTTTCCCGCAACCGACCCGGCGCGCCGGGCATGCGCAACTATATCCGCGCGACGGCGAATCCCGGCGGCATAGGGCACGGCTGGGTAAAGGAGCGATTCATAGACCCTGCGCCGCCGATGACACGCATACCCAGTGTGCTGCATATCGCCGCGCCGGACGGCAGGGAGAAGATCCTGCACAGAGAGCGCATATTCGTTCCGTCCAGCGTATTTGACAACGCCGCTCTCATGCGAAACGCACCCATGTACATCAGCTCGCTCGCCATGCTTCCCGAGGCGGAAAAACAGGCGTTGCTCTACGGCAACTGGAATAGCTTCCAGGGGCAGGTGTTTCGGGAATTTATCAACGACTGCGCACATTATGCGGACGGCATAGGCACGCATGTGATAGAGCCTGTGGTGCTGCCGGCGCACCTGCACTGCTATCGCGTGTTCGATTTCGGCTATTCCAGACCCTTTGCGGTGGGATGGTTCATTGTGGATGAGCAGGGCACCGCCTACATGGTGCAGGAGCTTTACGGAACCACAGGCACGCCCAACGAAGGGCTGCGCATAGAGCCGGGTGAAATCGCTGCCCGCATTCGGGAGATGGAAACACACAGCCCGTATTTGCAGGGCAGAGCCATCATCGGTATCGCCGATCCCAGTATATTTGATGAAAGCCGTGGGGAGAGCATTGCTCATATGATGGAGAAGGCGCCGCATTTTGTCTACTTTCAAAAGGCCGACAACACCCGACTTGCCGGCAAAATGCAGATACACAAACGTCTGCAGCTCAATAGCCTCGGCAGACCATCCCTCTATCTATTTGCCCATTGCAGGCACATGATACGCACCCTGCCCCAGTTGGTGTACAGCAAGAGCAACATAGAGGATGTAGACACTACAGGCGAAGATCACCTATACGATGTACTGCGCTACTTTCTGATGGCAAAGCCTCTTGCCAATCCGGCGCCGCCGAAGCGGCGGATCTGTACGGAGGATCCGCTGGGCTTATATGAGGAATGCAGATGAGCAAAAACACACACGCCAGCCTGTCGTGTGTGTTTTTTAATACCTTGTTTAGCAGGTATAATAGCTTTAGCCACAGGAAAAAATCATCTTTTCTGATTTGGGCATGTAAAACGCAAGAAAAATATTCATGTCCTGTGCAATCCAAGGGAATCCTTTTTAAATTTAATCGGAGTCCAGCTAAGAGCTATCATTACTGCAAGTATTATTCTAAGTAGTTTTTTCATAGCGCAGTGTCTCCTTTCCATGTTACAATGATAAGCAATCTATTCTTGATATCTTCTACCCTCATATCGCATCGCCTCGCTTTGTCAGATATTTTCCCATCTATAATATTAAGATATCAAAGTCTGAAAAATATAAACAAAATTTTTGAAAAAAGTATAAAAATATAAAAAATTATGCTGGGCACTGTATGTTTGTTTTTGTATTTTTATAATAAAAATAGAACTGTCGGCAGTGTTTTTCTGCCGACAACCTGAAATAACATCTATGAAAAAATCTTTAGCAAGGAATCGCAGGTATTGCAGCAAGGTGTGAAGTCGACTTGCCGCTGCGCCAAGAGAGTTTGCTTGTTCCAATTGTGTGGAAAATCCGAAGCTATGCGCTTTCCTGTATGCTTATATTGCCCTTGTCAAATGTGTAAATCACATCGCAGGCCTGCGCAATGTCGGCAGCGCTGTGACTGGCAAGCAGTATGCATTTGCCCTGCTGCTTCTGCTCTTGCAGCAGCTTGTGTATGTATTCCATGGCTTGCTTGTCCAAGCCGTTGAAAGGCTCGTCCAATATCAGTATATCGGGGTTTTCCATGATGGCTTGCGCAATTCCCAAACGCTGCCGCATACCCAGGGAATATTTTCCGACTGGCTTTTTGCTTTCAGGGTCGAGCCCCACCAGACGGATGACCTCGTCTATGCGGGCGGCATTTGCTTTTCCGCTGATGCCGGCGAGCAGCTGCAGGCTTTTGCGTGCAGAGTATTGGGGTATGAAGCCGGGGCTTTCGATAATAATACCGGTAGAGGGCGCAAAGTCAACATCTTTGCCAATCATCTTGCCCAGTACGCGGATGCTGCCGCTTGTGGGGCAGGTAAAGCCGCATATGCAGCGCATCAGCGTGCTTTTTCCGCAGCCGTTGGGGCCAACCAGCCCATAGATGCTGCCGCCGGAAAATTCTACATTGATATCCTTGAGCACCATTTGCTGATCATATTTTTTTGTCAGGTTTTGTATACAGATCATATTTTTGTGTCCTTTCCGATAAAGAAGATATCCATGCGCTTTATTTTTCGGTACATTGCATATATAAACAGCGCATCTGTTAAAACATACCCTGCAAGTACGTAATACAAGCCGGAAACGTTTCGCAGCTTGCCTAACACGGCATTGGCAGTGGAAAAACTGATGGGATGCCAACTGAGCCATCGAGGCACAAATTCCCAAAGCACCGTTACGTGCAGAATCAATAAAAACACATATAGAAGCACGCCAAGGCTGGGTTTACCGCAAAGGGAAAAGAACAGTATTACCATTGTCATCGTAAACCAAAAGAAAAACAATATCCCTGCGGCGCAAAGCGCGGCTGCGGCAGGGCTGATACTGCGAATGAAGGGAGTAACCAGGGGTACTGCGGTTTCGATTTCTTTGGACAGGCGCTCCGCATCGCTCCAACCGCTTCCGGCGCGCAGGTAGGGTATGCTTGTCAGCATGGTGAATGTCAGCATCAGCACAATCATCAATGCGGTCACAAACAGGCAGAATACAATCTGTGCGCCGAGCCACTTGCGGCGGTTGCTGCGCAGCAGCATATCGTTTTGCCAGCTTGTTTGCAGCGGTATTTCCGTCATCATTATCAAAAAGAGCGCACTGGTAAGAGTTATGTTGCCGAATCCGCCGCCCAAGTAATAGTAGGCGGTTTCCCCCGCATAGGCATACAATTCACTTCTTTCCAAATTGAACTGAAAGCTGGAAGAGGTTACATATATGATAAGAAAGAGGGCTATAAGGGAAAACCATGTACGCGGCGAATACAGCCAGGTAACCATCTGCCCCTTCAGCATATTTATTATGGGATGTTTTTTATACATGTTTTGTCCTCCGTATCAGTCCGGCTCGATAAAGCATTATGCATATGAGCAGCAGCACCCCATAATATGCGAGGCACTCCAGCATTTCGGCAAAAGACTGAAATTGGTTGAATATGACGTCAGGAGTGGCAATCCATATTCGAAAGAGATGATATGGAAGACTGATGGACCACAGCTTATATATGACTGCAGGCACCACCAATACCAGTATCTTATCCGGTATCCACATGGCGGTGGTGATTGCAACAATGGCCCATATGCCGCCTGCAAACATAATACCCAAGCCGATCTGCATAATAATGGGCGAGGCATAGGCAATACGCTGCCACTCGTTAAACAGTCCGGCAAAGCCAATGTCATGCCCCGGATACAGGTCGGGTGTATGCGGCAGCACAATTATGTGCCAAAGAAGGGAGTTGGCAAAGTAAGCGCCTCCGCAAGCTGCCGCGCCGCAGATAAATGCCGAGCTCATCTGGCGTAGCATATATTGTTTTCTGGAGCTGCGCAGCACCATCCAGCCTATATAGCCGGATCGCAAATCGTCTACCTGCGCAACGCCCGCAGCTATGGCTGCCACAAATGGTATAATAAGTATCACACCGCCAAAAAATATGCCTCCCAGCGTCATGTGAAGGGCGCTTTGCCGATAGGCCAGCTCTATACTGTCCGGTCCTAACCATTCTGCATAGTACATGGGCAGAGGATAGCCCTGCAGCGTAATAAACAGTGTTAAAAGCGACCAAAAGAACTCTTTGGAGCACAGCATTCGTTTTAATGATATTCTCATGGTTTTCCTCCCACAGCGTCCCATGTCAGTATGTCCGGCAGCGGAACGAAGTCGGAATCGCCGTATCGGTAGGATGTCTTATAGTGCAGCAGCTCCCCTGTTTGGGCATTGATGGATATGGTCACAGACTCCATACTGTTATAGGGGTATACCTCATCCTCTGTGAGGTCGGGCAGCTCCTTATGGGGATCCTTGAGGTACAGACA
>JBHADM010000093.1:0-7137 GCA_041855045.1 Bacillota bacterium
ATACAAAATACGACATAGCGATACATCTCCAAAATTTGAACCAGTTTCTTGGCCCCTCCATGCGAGGGGCTCATTGTATGCACCGTGTTTATATGAAAAACGATTGGAACAACGATTGCAGAGTTCTTGCGCCGAAAGGGGGAAAGCTTTGATAAAGCTATTTTTGGGGATAGGCAAAATACGGCGTTCCGATTCACCAAAACCACACAAGCAAAAAGCCTCCTTCGAGTAGAAGGGAGGAAAAAGCTTTGATAAAATCATTTTTGGCGATAGCCAAAATATGGGGTTGTTGGGTAGTATGACGATAGAATCGCAAGCACACGTAAGTCAACATTACTATTCAAAAACCTTGCATATCCTACAATCCTATACCCCAACCCCTTAGTCAAGCAGTTAACATTCTTGAATGTATCCTCCGACTGATCATCTGCAAACCTCATCGAAAGCAATGTTTTATGTATTTGTGTTTTAATATATTTGTATTTTGTACTATAATAGCAATATATTATCTTCAAGAATTCTATATGAACACTGTTTCATATGTGGGAGGCTTTACATGAAAAAATGGTATCTAAAACTCTTTGGGCGGATTTGCGTACTGGTTGTATTGGGCAGCTTGCTATATGTCGGTTTGCTCAGCGCCAGTCTAAGCTACCATACGGAAAGCTTGCAGCGCCATACGGAGCAGGCGATTGAGATTATGTCTGCCGAGACATGGTATCCCAGTTTTTACTTTGAGAACGATACCGGATTTTTACGACAGAATACACGCATAGACAACTACTCCGATGAAATCATCGTAAAGCGTGTCGGCATGAAAAGTGACAATCCTTTGTATGACGCCATGTACATGCAGGATTATGAACGCTACTGGCACGGTTATGTAGTATTACTGCGACCGCTCCTTTCGCTGTTTGACTATTTCACACTTCGCAGACTGATGCAGGCAGTATTTTGGATATTGCTGGCGCTCACCGCACAGCAGCTCAGCCGTCGCTTTCATTCCCTGTTCGGCATGGCATTTCTGCTTGCCATGGGCGTGTTGAATACCCACATTGTTCCCATGTCTCCGCATTATTTTGCTTGTTTTCTCCTGGCGCTCTTAGCAGCAAATTATATGTTTTATTATGAGTACAAGGATAAGCTGAGCGAAAAACGCTTTTTGTATTTGCTCGCCATTGTGGGATCGCTCACAAGTTTTCTGGATTTATTGGCGGTTCCGCTGATTACATTCGGGCTGCCCATGCTTTTGTATTTGCTATTCTGCGCAAAGGACAAAACGTATAGGCTCTTCGCCTTGCTTTTTCGCTCCTCTGTCGCATGGTCAATAGGCTACTGTCTGAACTGGATTATGAAATGGTTTTTTGCAAGCGTGATTACCGGAGAGGATGAGTTTGGCTGGGCGATTACATATAGCGGCATACGCATCGGCAAATCAGAGGTTTTTCCCACTACACAATTCAATGCAATCGGGCAAAACTTTGCCGCCTTGTTCTCTGTACTCGGTGTGATATATTTGCTTTGCTGCTTCTGTTTGATCGTTCTTTCCCTTGTGCGAAAACAAAAGGCGAACTTACCGCTTGTTTGGATACTTTCTCTGCTCTCCATCGCACCCTATGCCTGGTATTTTGCGCTGGGAAACCATTCCACGGTACATACCTGGTTTACATACAGAACACAGCTTATTAGTTTGCTTTGCTGGTTCGCCATTCCATATGCCTTGTGTGATTTTGATTTGAAAAAGTTGTTTTCACGCGCTGCGCTGCAATGAGAATTGACTGTGTTGATTGCTTTGAATATTCACACATCCGCCCTTATTCGGCGGATTTTTTCTTTGCTTTCAACGATTACAATGCTGCAGCGCAGGCGGGGGGATTGTTATGTTGGAATACAAGACTTGTACGCAAGTCACAAGCCTTCTTCGAGTAGAAGAGAGGTGCCGCAGCAATAGCCGTGCAAATATAAGATAAAACCATTTTTGGCGACAGCCGTGACGGAGGGATTCCTTGGTAGTTAAACGACAATATCGCCAGCACGCATAAGTCAACTCTGCTGTGCAGAAACCTTGCATATCCTACAATCACATACTCCAACACCAACTCCTCCGTCACTTCCGCTGACGCTGCAGTACCGGCTCCCCTTGCAGGGGCGCTTCGCTGTCGCTTTGTTTGTTGTGTGTGAGTTTGTGTAAAAAACAGCACTTCCCATCCTTCATCCGCCAAAGAAAAATGAGCATACTCTGCCAAAACAGAATACGCTCATGGTGGTTTTGCTATTTTATCGCTTCTACTGACTGTGCAGCTGTGTCAAGCTCTGTCTGGATGTCGGCGCCGTTCCAAATGTTGCGGTATGCCGCATTCATGGAAGTCCAATAGGCGTCCATCTGCGGGAGTGAGGGCATGGGCTTGGCATAGGCGGCTTGTGCCAAAATACCGGCATATATTTCATCTGCAATCTCGATGTCCTTGCGGGCAGGTATGGTGTTGGTCATCTCGTAACGCAATTCCTGCATTTCTTTTGTGAGCAGGAAGTTTGCAAAGTCATGCGCAGCTTCCTGCTTTTCGCTGAAAGCAGATACGAAGAGTCCGCGTACGCCGCTGAAAGAGGTGGCAGGCACATCCTTTTCGGGCAAGGATGGGAGCGGGGCTACACCGGCGTTGATGCCGGCTTCTTTGATACTCTTGACAGCCCATGGTCCGGTGATATACATGGCGGCTGTTTTCTTATCTACAAACATGCCGTTGCAAAAGTCGTATGTCATATCATCGGCATTGATGGGCAGGATTTGATCCTTTAAGGAAGCAAAATATTGCAAGCCCTTTACCGCTTCGGGGGTGTTGATATTGTGTGCGGCAGGGTCATTTCCATCCGCTCCGAAGAGCTGGGCGCCATATGCGCTGGAAAACATATAGTTATAATAGGGTGCGGCAACTTCCCAAACGAGAGCGTATTTATCAATGGCAGGATTGTTAAATGTCTTTGCGAAATTGACAAGTTCCTCCCATGTTTTGGGTGCTTCGGAAATAAATTCCTTATTATAGAAGAGCGCACAGGTTTCGATTGCCGCAGGATAGCCCCATAATGTGCCGTCCTTGCTGAGTGCGGTGCCCGCAGCATCCACAAAGTTGTTTTTTACTTCGTCTGCATTGGGATTGGCAACAATCAGCTTGCCTGCCAGCATTTGACCCAGCTTGTCATGCGGTGCGGCAAAAAGGTCTGCAGCGGTGCCGGCAGGTCCGTCCAGCTCCAGCTTCTGCACAGCGTCGGTATGGCCGACCGCCTGAAATTCGAAGCTGACATCGGGGTGAGTCTCCATATACTTATCGGCCGCAGCGCGCATAAATGCAAGTTCCGCACCCTCGGATTCCCAAATGATAAGGGTTACAGGCTCAGCTTTTGCAAAGTTAATAAAGAGCAACAATATTATTGCCAAAAATAGAGATAGAAATTTTTTCATTGTTTCATCCTCCTGAGGTCTGAAAAAATATGATGTTTTTCATAAGCAAATCCTAACACAGTCACAGTCCTTTGTCAACAAAACAATGGATACTATAGTATAATATTCACAATATTTATACAAAATTATCCGAAATACACGCTTGCTGCAAGCAAGGCACTGCACGTTTGAATATGCCAAGTTTCCAAATATAATGTACAATAAAAAAATATTGGAGATGTTTGCCTTACTGTTTCAGTCCTTGCTTTTTGAAAATGTCCTTACAAAAGTATGGAGGGAAAATAAAACACAGCCTGTTTCTGCTGTGTTTTAACATATTCACTTCACCGCCACAAAGAGTGCCGTATAGTTCTGTCCGCTGTCGGTGTACTTAGCCGGTGCGCTGTACTCGTAATCCGCCGTATAGGCTCTTTGGATGGCACCGGATCGGCTGTCGTCATAGACCTGCGACCATAGCTTGCCCACGATCTCGCCAAAGCCCTCCTCGCCGCTGTATTCATATTTGCGGTAGATGCCCTGCCTGGCTTGGGCGTACAAGTCGTCTACAAAATCGGGGGTTACGCTCAGAATGCTGAAATCATAATCGCCCTCGGCATCGCTCTCATAGTTGCTGTACTTTGCGATGGGAAAGTGTGACTCATCTGCACATATGGGAATCTTCCCGCTGTGTATGTCCGCCCAGAGCGCAACGATGGCTGCCACGCCGTTCGGGTTGTTGTTGGCGCGTATGCGCACTTCTTTACATGTGTACATAGTACCTCCTATTTTTTGGGCAAAAACTTTTCCTCATATAGCGCAGTCCATTCCTGCGGCGGCATTTTGGACAGCAATTCCTCTATCAGGGCAAAGGGCACGGTATCGGGCTTGGTGAAGCGAATACAGGATTTACCCATATTAAGTTTGGTTTTCATATGCTTGGGATATTCGCCCACAAACCACTCCAGCAGCTCCGGCTTTGCATACATGCCCATATGGTATATGGCAAAATGCTGCTTTTGCGCTGCGATGGCAAGAAAAGGCAAGGGCTCCCCCGGCGTGCAATGATAGCCCTTGGGAAAATCGCGCAGCGGCACATTCCAGTTGGCAATATTGCGATATACGGAAAACTCCAGAGAATCTCCCCATAATTGCTGTATGATTTGTGCGATGCGCTCGGCAGCCTGCCTCCAGGGGGCAGCGACCAATGTGTCTAAAAATTCCTGCAGTTCCATATGCTTGCTCCTTAGGCTTTATACTCTACTATATCAACATGCTGCAGGGGATATGAAACATAGCGAACGATATTTCTATAGGAGTGAGCATAAAAAGAAAGGAGGTATCAGAAATCAAACAAAAAACGCTTAACAATGTTATAATATAAATAGAATCATAAAAATATGCGTATAATTTGAATTTTAATTTTCAATTTTATATTACAAAATGAAAACTTAGTATCTAATAATCAAAGATGTTATCAAGGAGTAAATTATATGAATATAAAATGCAGCGATTCATTAATACGATTTAAAGAATTAATAAAACATAACAACAAAAGAAAAAACTCAAAAAAGAGGGAAAATGAAATTCGAGATTTATTAGCTTGGTTTGTTAATAATTGCCCATCTCAAAATGGCCCTGAAACAGCAAAAAAATTTGCTGATTACGGTATTAAATCCAGTAATGATTATAAAAAGTTTAAACGTCAAATAATTGATATTCTCGGACTTAAAAAAGATGAATCTTATATATTTTGCGAAAATGGAACTGAGATGGAAAAGCTGATTGAAAAAATTGAGAAGATTTATTCATCAAGTCCTAAGGCTATTATTTACTTTTCAAAGAGTGAACATAAAGAAATAGATTCACTTTATATTAGAATCAGAAATTCCTTTGCCCATGGAAACTATTTCAAGATCAGAGATTATTATTATTTGTGGAATGAAACCGGAAATGGTCAGAGAGCAAAGAAGCTCGGTTCATTTATGATTTTAAAATATGAGCATCTTAATTTGATATATAAAGCTTTATTGGAATATTGTCACAAAACAAATTTGAAATAAATCTGACAACAAAACTGAATAGATTAGAATAATAGTTAGAAATATATATAATTATTACTGAGATTCTACGTCAGTACTTTATAAACCACCCTCAAAGCATTGATAAATATACGTTCCTTCAAAATTCAGCTTTCACCCATTGGGTGAAAGAAAAATGCTCAAAAATGTGTTGAATTATCAGCTTTTATGAGTCGATATATGGTACAATAATAGTAACAAAAGCAGCAGAAAAAGGGGTTTAAATTATGATTAATAAAATTGATTTCACAGCTAAGAATCTAACATCAAATGCAGGTCTTTTTCTTCTCCTTGAGAACGCAAAAAGTAATGAGATTTTTGATCTAGTTGAAGATGACCTCGTATTTGATAATGACTCCACAAATAAAATCAAGATGAATCATATAAAGACGATGATCTGTGGTCACTTTATTGGTATAGACAAGCTAGAACGTCTAAAGCTCCTTCAAAATGATCCACTCGTTAATGAATTTGATATTTCCGTAAAAGAACCTGAAACAGTGTCACGATTTTTAGGAAACTTCACCTTTAAGACAACACAAATGTTTAGAGACATTAATTTTAAAGTCTTTAAAAAACTGCTCACTAAAAGTAAATTGACATCCATTACGATTGATATTGATAGTAGTGTAATCAACGTAGAAGGTCATCAAGAAGGTGCATCAAAAGGATATAATCCCAAGAAACTAGGAAACCGATGCTACAATATCCAGTTTGCATTTTGCGACGAATTAAAAGCCTACGTCACCGGATTTGTAAGAAGTGGCAATACTTACACAGCTAACGGTGCATCTGAAATGATCAAAGAAATAGTAGCCAACATCAAAACAGATGATTTAGAGATTTTATTTCGAATGGATAGTGGCTACTTTGATGAAAAAATTATTGAAACGATAGAATCTCTTGGTTGCAAATATTTAATTAAAGCCAAAAGTTATTCTACGCTTGCATCCCAAGCAACGAATTCATCGGTTGTATTCGTTAAAGGTGAAGAAGGCAGAGAAACTACAGAACTGTTTACAAAATTAGATAACTGGGAGAAAGACAGAAGGTTTGTTGTGTCTCGCGTACTGAAACCAGAAAAAGAAAGAGCACAAATATCACTTTTAGAAGGCTCTGAGTACGAATACTTTTTCTTTGTGACAAACACTACATTGCTTTCTGAAAAAGTAGTTATATCCTATGAAAAACGTGGCAATGCTGAGAACTATATTAAAGAAGCCAAATACGACATGGCGGTGGGTCATCTTTTACTTAAATCATTTTGGGCAAATGAAGCGGTGTTTCAAATGATGATGCTTTCATATAACCTGTTTTTGTTGTTCAAGATTGATTCCTTAGAGCCTTCAGAATACAGACAGCAAATAAAGACCTTTCGTTTGAAGTATGTATTTCTTGCAGCCAAAATCATTAAAACCGCAAGAACTGTAATTATGAATTTGTCAGAAAACTATCCGTACAAGGAAGTGTATGAAAAATGTCTGGTATAATAAAGATATCATCTTGAAAATCGAGTGTTGCTCTGTGGATAACTTGCAGGGTTTAATAAGTATCTTTACTCAAAAGTTGCAATCAATAATTTATTGAAAAAGATTGAAAGGTGGTGGTAAATAATGTTACAAT
>JBHADM010000094.1:0-11922 GCA_041855045.1 Bacillota bacterium
ATATGCTGCTTCCCAAACACCATTTGGTGACCTTTACCTGGGGCAATGTCAGTGCCGTCGACAGGGAGAATAAAATTGTTGCCATCAAGCCCAGCGGTGTTGAATACGAGGCCTTGCGTCCCGAGGACATCGTGCTGTTGGATTTGCAAAGTGGCAATAGAATAGAGGGTAAACTCAATCCATCCTCCGATACAGCGACCCACCTTGTACTCTATCGCCATTTTCCCAATATCGGGGGTATCGTACATACCCATAGCCGCTGGGCAACGATTTTTGCACAGAATGGCCTTGCATTGCCTGCCTTAGGCACCACACACGCCGATACATTCTATGGTGCAGTGCCCTGCACACGGGTGATGCGCAAGGATGAAATTGTCGAAGCATATGAGGAACAAACGGGCAACCTGATTGTCGAAACTTTCCGCAGCTGCGATTATCAACAGATTCCAGCTGTATTGGTGCAGAATCACGGCCCCTTTGCCTGGGGCAAATCCGCCAAAGACGCTGTGCACAACGCCGTCGTGCTGGAAGAATGCGCCTTCATGGCTTGGCATAATATGTCTCTTAACCCGCAAATCCAGCCTATCTCTCAGGATTTGCTCGACAAACACTACCTTAGAAAACACGGTAAAAATGCCTATTATGGACAAAGTTGAATAAAGCAAAAGGCCATCTTTCCAATTTTTGGAAGATGGTCTTTTGTTAGCGATGATGGAGTTGTTTTACACAGTATCGCTGCAAATCTCTTTTACGGCTGGATATATTTTTTTGTACTTTACCAGTTGTTTTTTATAGTATTCCGCATACTCTGGATGAGGTGTAAACATACTATGTTTTCTGTTGTTGTTCCAATGCTGTGTAGCCAACCCTACTGCATTCGCGGCAAGCTTGGCGGCACCCATGCAAGCAGCATCAAAATCCTGATAGCGCATGATCGGACGATTCAGTACATCGGATTTTAATTGCATAATATTGCTGTATTTGCTTATCGTACCCGATGTAATCAAAGTATCGCAGCGAATGTGCAAGGATTCCATTAACTCTATATTGTACGCGATCTCCATGGTACAGCCCTCCAGCAACCCGCGGATGATTTCTGTTCCATCTGTGGAGAGTTTGAGCCCTATGATGCTTCCCAGACTGTTTGGATCATGGTACGGAGAACCGCTGATGGTGAAATATGGCAAAACCAAAAGCGTACTCGGTGTGCCTGACATGTTTTGAATCATCTCTTGATAAATGGCACTGTCCTCTTCTGGCTGTGTTTGGTAGAGTGTATTTTTGTACCATTCCAGGATGACTGCTCCCGTATAATTCCCGGGCAGGCTCAGAAAACGATTTTTCAACACATGAGGATAACAGGGCAAACCATATTGAAATAAATCATGATGAAAACGATCAAACATGCAAACTAAGGTTTCGGTTGTACCAATAGAGTAGTATATGGAGTTTGCATGATCATCACATGCGCCGTACATTCCACAGGCCTGATCATGGCCTCCGGCGGTGATGATGCAGCGATCCGATATGCCGGTAAATTTGGCTGCTTCCTTACTGATTGTATGCATACCGGAGCCCGCTTGTACTGCGCAGCTAAGTTGATTTTCCGATATTTGCAGTGCGTTTAAAAAATCAGGTTCCCATTGCAGCGTATGGACGTTGAGCAGCATGGTTCTGGCGGCCAGGGAATAGTCAATAAGCGGCGTCCCGCAAAGACAGGCGGTGATGTAGTCACCGACACAGCAAAATCTATCAGCTTTGATTCCCTGCTTTGTGAGCCATTTTATTTTTCCCGCGCTGAGTGCTGTGGAATTGATCTGTCCGCTGATATTAAAAATATTTTCACGACCAAATTGCTTCTCCAGCTCAAGGTACTCATTTTGGTTGCGTTTATCATAGGAAAGTATGATTGGGCTGCATGGCGTCATATCACTCTGCAGAGCCACAATGCCCTCTCCTTGGCTGGATACTGCGATGGATGTAATGTTTTGCGGCAGCTTGTTTGCCATATCTTTGAGCAGCGACAGCACCGCATGCTTCATCTCCAGAGCGTCAACTTCCGCCCAACCGCTTTGCGGATGTCGTATTGTATAGGAGGCTTGTTTTTTGAGAAGCAAAGTCCCATTTTCATCATAAGCGCATGTTTTGCAGGCGCTTGTGCCGACATCTATTCCTAAAAAAATCATATTGTTATCCTTTTACCGATCCGCTCATCAATCCGGCTACGAAATGACGCTGCACTATAATGTAAAATACAATCATAGGTATGGTAATGATGACTAATATGGCAAATAGTGCCCCGGGCTTACTGAATGTAAAACCGGTGTATTGCATGGGAACCAATGTGAGTGTTTTCATTGTGGTTTCCGTCATGGTTACCAGAGACAGGAAAAACTCGTTCCATGAAGTCAGAAACTGCCATATAGCGACCACAATGATGCCTGGGCGTAGAATCGGCATAACAATGTTAAAACACAGCCTCCAATAGCCACATCCGTCGATGATCGCCGCTTCTTCCAAATCCTTTGGGAAGCTGTCCATAAATCCCTTTAATATGACGATGGCAAAAGGGATGCCTAAGGCGGCATAGGGGAATATTAAGCCGAAATAATGATTGATCCATCCAAAGCGGGTATTGATCTGCGTTAAAGGGATAACCAAAGCGCTGATTGGCACCATAAGCGTAAGCATCAGCATGTTGTAAATCAGCTTTTTGTGCTTGATTTCTTTACGTGTTAGCCCAAATGTAGCCATTGTGGCGGAAAGTACTACAATGATAACAGTGGACAATGTAATGACACCGCTGGATAGAAAATTGTACTCCAGAGCTACATCGTTAAATACTGTAGTATAGTTATCCAATGTAACAGGCGGCAAAAACAATACGGGTTCAAATGCGTTTTCTGCTGTGCGGAAAGACATGCTCAGCATATAAATCAGAGGGGTCATCCATAACAGAGCAATCACTACTAGCAAAAGCTTCCATAGCTTTTCAAATTTAAAATTATACATGTTCTTGCTCTCCTTTCCCTATGAAGTTGCCGGAATGAAGGAAAGTGACTTGCAATGCGGTCAGCACCAGTGCAATGATCAGTATTACTACGGATATAGCTGAAGCATAGCCCATTTTCTGTACCTGGAATCCCATTCGAAAAATATAGGTTCCCGGCATGTGCGAAGCGTTGTTGGGGCCGCCCATTGTCATGGAATAGACTAAGGCAAAGGTTTGTAGGGAACCTATAATACCCAGCATTATCAAGGATTTATGGGTGGGTGATAGGAGCGGCAGGTGAATGTGATATATCATCTTCCAGCCGTTTGCGCCGTCTATCTGCGCAGCTTCCTTGACATCAGAGGAAATTTGCGAAATGCCGGCGATGTAAAGTACCATGGACCATCCTGTCCATTCCCAAATATTGACAAAAATGATAGAAAAGATGACGGTTTTGGATTCTCCCAGAAAGTTCATAGATCCGCCCACGCCTATGCTCTTCAAAGCATTGCTGATGAGCCCTTGGTAAGGAGAAAACATGTTTTTAAATAATATTGCGATGGCGACTACCGAGGTTACTACAGGAATAAAATAAAGGGTTCTGAAAAATCCTTTCGTGCTGCTCAGTTTTTCTTCTATGATATAGGCTAAAAGAAAACCGATTACCATTTGGACAAATACTGTTACCAGAATCCATATAGCAGCATTCTTAATCACAATGTGAAATATTTTATCCCCAAACAATTCTGTATAGTTTTGAAAGCCCACCGACACCATATTGGCCAGTGTGGACCATTGGAACATGCTGCCGTATAGAATAAAAACAATCGGATAGGCGATAAAAACAAAAAAGAAAAGCAATGCAGGCAGCAAAAATAGGCGTGCGGATATTTCGTTTTTGATGTTTTTGATTCGCTTTTGCGTCAATCTAAGCACTCCTTTAAAATCAGCGTGCGTCAAAGTTCATCATTTTTAATCCTGACAGGAAAATCTGTGACTTTGCGCACGCTGATGTTTTGCTTGTGAGAAGATAAATGTTTATATTAACATTCAATCTTCACGGTTTAAAATACTGTAATTTTATTTACCAAGAACCTTGTTTTGTGTTTCTTGCATTTGTTTCAACGCAGCACTTGGATCTAATTCACCGGCAGCTACACCCTGCAGTACGCTTTGCAGTGCGGCTTCGATTTCAGGGCTTGCAATACGTTGGTTCTTTGCGCCGTCCAATTCGCCGGCAAATTTTTCGACTTGTTCTTTGATGGATGGATCTACGTCGTTGGGTACAATGCCTTTAAATGCAGGTAGGTTATTCAGGTCGTCGATAGCAGCCTGGTTGCCGGTGCCTGCTGCAAAGGAGGACAGTACTTCCCAGGCGGCTTCCGGGTTGGAGGAACTCTTGCTGATTCCATAACCGAAGTCCATACCGCCAACCGGAGGAGATACGCTTGCACCCTCTGCGCATGGAGGCAGGTAGAAGTTTGCAAAGCTCCAGTCTTTTACCAATTCCACTGCGTCCGGAGCGGTTTTTTCTTGGAACCACCAGGAACCCAGTGCCATCATGCCCACTTTACCGGCTTTAAACAGGCTTACGCCGTCAGGATAAGCGTTGTTGGACAAAGAACCTACCTGTACGATGCCGGAGTCAAACATATCCTTATATGCGGTCATGGCTTTGAGCAGGTTTTCATCTTCCCAGGAGCCTGTACCGTCTTGTGCGGCAAAAATTTGATCACCAAACTGAGTTGCCAGCATCATAAATACATTCACATGCTGCCAACCGTCTGCACCGCCGAAATAAAGGGGAGCATAGCCTGCGGCAGTCAGTTTTGCAGATACTTCTTTCAATTCATCCCATGTGGTAGGAACGGTCAAAGAGAGTTCTTCAAAGATCTTTGTGTTATAGAAAATGTTGATGATCTGGCTTTCTACCGGGATAATATATACGCCGTTATCGCCGTCCGGGTTTCCGAGTCTCATCTGTTTGCTGTTGATGCCATAGATTTTGCTTTCCCAATCGTCGCCCCATTTGGCTTTTGCAAAGTCGGCCAAGTCCACCAAATAATCACGGTATTGTTGGGTCAGTGAGCCCGGTTGCAAACCGAGTATATCGCCCATATTGTTGGACCCTGCACCTGCTGCCAAAGCGGCCAGATATTCGGGGTTGTAGTTGTAGTTTGTGTACTTCACTTTAATTTCCGCATTTTCTTTTTCAAAGGCGGCAATCATTTTTCCCATTGTTCGGGGAATCGGTGACCATGTCCAAACGCTTACTTCTGTTTGGGCAAGAGAGGAACTTATGCTGAGAATCATAAGAACGCTCAAGAACAGTGCTACTAATTTTTTCATAGTAAGACCTCCAAAATTTATTTACACTCCTGCGGAGCGAATTTCACTATTTATCAAGGAACATCTGCACTTCGTCGTCGTCCAAATCAACGATGGGGGATTTCATGTTTTCGGCGTAATACAATACATGTGCAATGGCTTCGGCAGCTTCCACTTTATTCATGGCTGCCATCACGTCATCACCTACCGCCAGTATACCGTGGTTGCCAAGAAGAATGACATCATGTTTTTTCACATATTCTTCTGCCACGTCAAATATAGCAGTGGTGCCCGGACGTCCATATGGCGCGCAGGGGATGATTTTAAAGTTGCCGATCATCTCTGGGTAGGCGCGGCTGACAATGGGTTTTCTGCACAGTGAATAGGCTGTCAACATGGTTGGATGGCAATGTACGACACCATAAGCATCCGGTCTTGTTTCATACGCACGTGTATGCAGCAGCATCTCGGAGGATGGCGGTTTCAAGCCGGCAACCTGCTTATGTGTTTTTTCGTCCAAAACGCAAATCAAATCTTCGTTTAAAAAAGCTTTGTTTGTAGATGTTGGGGTAATATAAATCAATCCGTCTCTGCGTATTGATACATTGCCTTCAAATGCGTTGACCAATCCTCTGGAATCCAGTCTTTGGCATACGGTCAGTAATTCTTGTATCGCTTTCTTATCCATAAAATCCTCCTAAATGTATATCATTCTCCTGCTAATGTTGAGGGGTGTATTCGTCCAGTCGAAAGGAGTTCTGACAAATTTGCTTCATTTCTCCTTCGGTGCGTAAATATCCTAAAGCATATAGCTGAGAGAGTGCGTTTCCAAGTAAAGATGCGGTGTACAGTCCGGCCTTTACAGGTCTTTTGGACATGTTTGCAAGCAGCTGATTCAGCATGTGGTTGCGCGCGCCGCCGTTGATGACATAGATGTTTGTAAACTGCCGTCCGCTTATTTTTTCTAGTTTTTCTATAGTATCGCAAATTTTATGAGCTATGCTGTAGAAAATACTGGCCAACAAGCGGCCGTCGTTACCGATGATGGGATTAAGCCCTCTTTTTTGCAAGTCGGCATTCATTATAATGGATATAGGTTCGCCTGTGTTGTTGAAGCATTCATCGTCTACATCAAACAACAGAGCCTCGTGCATGTGTTGTTTTGCCAGTGCAAATATTTCTTCGTAGCTGTACTGCTTATGCTGCACCTGCCATTCCTTGATAAGCTGATTGAGCAGCCAAAATGCGTTAAAATCTTTATATAGAAGATTTTTTCCAAACATGGCACCGGTATTTTTGAAACCATATTCATACGCCTCATCATTGATGATGGGTGCATTGCTGCATATGCCCATATTGATATTTGTTCCGGAACCAATATATACGGCGTTTTCATCAAAACCCGGAATGGCAGATACGGCTGCCGCCGTATCGTGGGAACAGGTCGCAACGATCTTTGTGTCTACAGACAGATTGTTCTGTGCAGCAACATGTTTTAAGATGTTCCCTTTTATGCTGCCGGGAGATACCAGATTTCCTAATATGGAGCTGGGAATATGCAATTTGTCCAGCAAATCAAAGTTCCAATTGGAAAGATGGCTGTTTAGCAAAGCCGACGTACCGGCAAAGCTAAGCTCGTTGCTGCGTTCTCCCGTAAGAAAATAACTGCATAAATCGGGTAAAAACAGTAGCTGTTTTACCTTGTCAAGGCTTTGATCGCGCTGGGCCGATACGAATAGATGTGGAAGTGAGTAGTTTCGATTCGGCTGACAACCCGTTGCAAAAAAGATTTCTTTTGCACTGATGTGCTGATAGATTTCCTGCAGGGCATCTTTAGTGCGATTGTCGCGATAGTGGAATACCGGTTCCAAAAGCATATTGTTTTGACCAATCAGTCCGAAGCTTGCGCCCCAGGTGTCAATGCCTATGGACTTGGTATCTTTCTGGTAAAGTATTGCAAAGGCCTGCAGCATATCCGTGTACAGCCCGAATACATTCCAATAGATATGATTAAATATCTGCGCGGGTTTATTGGGAATATTGACCTCCTCTTCTGCGCTGATGAGATTTCCGTCAAATACAACACGCGCGATTTTTCCACTGCTCGCTCCGAGGTCGGCGGCAAGTACGCTAATGTTTGCCATAAATAGCCTTTCTAATATTTTTCTTCTTCAATCGCATTGTCAGACTTGATGAAATATTGGTTTACCTTTTCCTGTTCACTCAGTATATACATTATGTACAGGCAGTCGATCAATACAATCAATGCCGCGGTTTCGCAGGAAGGTTCAAACATTTTAGAATGAATTTGGTGTGACACTACACTGATGTTGAGGTCTGCAATAGCGGAAAGCTTGGTGTGGTTAAATCCGGTTAGAGCAATCGTGGGGCAACCGTTTTCTTTGGCGCGGCGTATGCTGTTGATAACGCTTTTGCTTCTGCCGAAGTTGCTGATGCCGATAGCTAAATCCTGCGGGGTGATGGTGGAGGAAACCACTGCCTCTGTATGCGGATCGGAATAGATAAAGCAGTGTATTCCAATACGATAAAAGCGATTTTGGAGAGACTCTGCCACTACACGGCTGCGACCCTGTGCAAAAATATGAATGTAGCGAGCCTTTTTCATGAGTTTCAAGGCGGATTCCAACAAAGGGATATCGATTGTGGACAGTGTCTCGTGCAATGCACGCACATTGTTCTCAAAAACCTTATGGCATATGTGCTCTGCGCTGTCTATATTGCTGATATTCTGGTATACAATTGTTTCCGGCTGTTCTGGGAAAAGGCTGGCAAACAGAGCATTTTGAAAGTCACGGTAGGAATCGAAGCCTATGGATTTTACAAAGCGCGATACAGAGGGTTTGCTGGTATCGCATATCTGTGCCATTTCTGTAATGGTTATCTTGGACGCTTGATCCGGGTTATTGAGAATAAACTCTGCAATCTTGTGCTCGGAGTTTGTGTACTTTGCAATGTTCTGTTTGATGTCTATGAGCAGTTTGCTGTGTTTCATTACTTTAGTTTACTTAGCTGCAATTTCTTCACCAAGTAGTCCTTCATTACTTTTTGTGTATATTTGGGCATGTCTAAGATATGCAGGGGCGTTTTAAACGGGTTTTCCTGTATCTTGTATTGCTCTGCAAACGATGCTACGGCATGGTAATATACCTGGAAATACTCCGTGCCGACGTTGAACTTATTAATTCCGTTTTGGAAGGCGATCTGCAATTGCTCGTCCGGTATGCCGCTTCCGCCGTGCAGTACCAGAGGTGTTTCAACCGCTGCGTTGATTTCCCTTAAACGGTCAATATCCAGTTTCGGTGTTTCACGGTACATACCGTGTGCGCTGCCTATGGCGATGGCAAGTGCAGATACCTTTGTGTTATCGCAAAATGTCTTTGCATCACCGGCCTTGGTATATAAATCCTGCTTTACATTATCTTCCTGATGTGCAAAGCCGACATGCCCTATTTCTGCTTCTACCATTGCACCGTACACATCTGCCATCATCACAACCTGCCTACAGATTGCGGCATTTTCTTCTATTGCCAAGTTGGATCCGTCGTACATGACGGAATCAAAACCGTTCTTTAAAGCGTTCAATATGTATGCAGGAGAATAACAATGATCCAGATGCAGCGATATTGGAGCCTGTATTTGCTCTACTACAGAGCGAAAAATACCGGCAAAAGCGGTTGGATGACAATCGTTTTTATCAATACAGGTGGCAGGATCCACCATTGCAATAGCCGGGATGCCTGTTTCATAGCTGGCTTCGGCAAGCGCATATACCATGTTGTAATCAATGCATTCAAATCCAATGACAGCAGTATTTTTGGCAATGGCTAAGTCCAATAGTTGTTTTGTGGTGACGGACATAAAAAGACCTCCGTGAAACTATATTCCATGATTAATTTTATAATGTAACTTGGTTTCAGTATAAAAGCTTTATATCTGTTTGTCAAGCATGAAATTTATTTTCATTTTATAGTATGTATTGACATTTCCCCCTCATCACCGTATACTGAATGTGTTCACGTATAGATAAGGAACAAGCGCTTTTTACCGCTTTGTACAGAGAGTCGGGTCACAGGCTGCAAGCCCGATACGAAGCCGAAAAGTTGCACCGCCCTTGGAATGTGAGGACTTGCAAGCCTTATTTTGCTGTAGGAGTGGTTTTTACAAGCAGGGTGGAACCGCGGATGATGTCATCCGTCCCGGCGCGGAAAGGCACTTTTTTTATTGGATTTTTTTTATATTTTAGGAGGATATTATGATTATTCGTTTACACAATTTGGATACCGTACACGAGTTTGCAGAGCCGCTTTCCGCAAGCGCGGCATTGAAATCTTTTGATCTTGATTACAAGCCATTTGCCGTGAAAATCAACGGCGAAGAAGCCGTGGATATGAACACGCTCATTACAGAGGATGCCGTATTGGAGCCTATTTCGTTCGACAGCCGCGAGGGCAAGGACATCTATCGCCACTCTACCTCTCATTTGATGGCAATGGCAGTCAAAGAGCTGTATCCGGATGCCAAGCTTGCCATTGGCCCGGCAATTGAGGACGGCTTCTATTATGATTTTGATACCGATGCGGTATTTGGACCCAAAGAGCTGGAAGAAATCGAAAAAACGATGAAAAAGCTCAGTAAGAAAAACATCAAATCCGAGCGATTTACATTGCCGCGCGCTGAAGCTATCGAAAAGATGAAGGCACTTGGGGAGCCGTATAAGGTGGAACTGATACAGGATTTGCCGGAGGATGAGGAAATCTCTTTCTACCAAATGGGGGATTTTGTGGATCTATGCCGCGGTCCACACCTGCCTTTTCTCAACATGATCAAGGCTTTCAAGCTGACGCAGGCAGCCGGTGCCTATTGGCGCGGCAGTGAGAAAAATAAAATGCTCAAGCGCATTTACGGCACCTCTTTTGATACAAAGGAAGCGCTGGACGAATATCTTGCCGCGCAGGAAGAGGCCAGAAAGCGCGACCATAACAAGGTGGGACGCGAACTGGAATACTTTACCACCTCCGAGTATATCGGGCAGGGTCTGCCCATATTGCTGCCCAAGGGAAGCAAAGTGTTGCAGCTTTTGCAACGCTTTGTGGAGGATGAGGAGGAGCGCAGAGGCTATCAGCTTACCAAGACCCCGTTGATGGCAAAGCGTGATCTTTACAAGATTTCAGGACACTGGGCACATTATCGCAAAAATATGTTTATTGTTGGTGATGCCGAGGATGAGACTGCCGAAGTCTTTGCCATGCGCCCCATGACCTGCCCCTTCCAGTTCCAACACTTTTTGAACCGCACCCGCTCCTATCGCGATCTGCCCATGCGTCTGAATGAAACCAGCACATTGTTTCGCAACGAGTCCTCGGGTGAAATGCACGGCTTGATCCGTGTGCGCCAGTTCACCATATCTGAGGGTCATATCATCTGTACTCCGGAACAGGTGGAAAACGAATTTGCTGAGTGTGTAAAGCTGGCAAAATATATGCTCAGTACATTGGGCTTGGGGGATGATGTCAGCTACCAGTTCAGCCTTTGGGACGAAAACAACCGTGAAAAATATATAGGCGATGCCGAAAACTGGGAGAATACGCAAAACTTTATGCGCAATATCCTCAACGATATCGGCATTGAATTTACGGAAGCCAAGGGCGAAGCCGCTTTCTACGGACCGAAGCTCGATATCCAAATCAAAAACGTATTTGGCAAGGAAGATACACTTATTACCATACAGGTGGACTTCCAGCTTGCCGAGCGTTTTGGTATGGTGTATACCGATAAAGATGGCGAAAAGAAATATCCTATTATTATTCACAGAACATCCATCGGCTGCTATGAAAGAACATTGGCTCTTCTACTGGAAAAATACGCCGGCGCGCTGCCTTTGTGGATGAGCCCGGAGCAAGTGCGCGTTCTCACCATCACCGACAGACAGGAAGATTGGGCAATCGAGATTGTAGAGAAGCTCAAATCCTTGGGTATACGCTCCACAGCTGATCTGCGCAACGAAAAAATCGGCTATAAAATCCGTGAAGCCCGTATGCAGCGCCTGCCTTATATGCTGATACTTGGTGATAAAGAGAGCGATACCAGAACGCTTACCGTGCGCAACCGTGCTGGCGAAAGCGTAGAGGGAGTGAACCTCGACGAGTTTATCGCCAAGGTAAATATGCAGATTTTAACAAAAGAAAAATATTGATTTTCATCAAAACAACCCTCTGTGCAGGGTTGTTTTGATGTCACCCAAAAACTTTTTATGCGGTGAACCTTTTGATGCTGTATAGACTCTAATAGATATAAGACGTCTTACACGAGAGGAAACTATGGACAAAGATTTTTTTAGCGAACAGGTGCTTGCCTGCGAGCGCTCCCTGTATCGTATTGCCATCAGCTACATGAAGCAGGACAGCGATGCAGCCGATGCTACCCAGCAGGCTATACTCATAGCCTGGGACAAGCGACACACCCTGCGGCAGCAGGAATATTTCAAAACATGGCTCATTCGCATACTGATCAACGTATGCAAACAGGCGCTGAAAAAGGGCAGGAAAGAGGAGCTGTCCGAGATGGAGGAAGCCGCCGTGGAT
>JBHADM010000095.1:0-17974 GCA_041855045.1 Bacillota bacterium
AGCGGCGTTGTTCGCAAGCTCTATTACGGACAGGAGCTGGTTGTGGCAGACGAAACAGCAGACGGTCTGTGGCTGCATGTGTTTATCAATAAAGACACCCCGGACGAAGCTTTTGAAGGTTATGTGGTAAAGGAATTTGTGGAGAGCAAAGATAAGTAAAAAGTTGTCTCAAATCACTGCAATGCCGTCAATTAGCTTGACACAATTTGAATAATAAATTACAATTATCATGTATAATTATAATTATTATTAGGTTTCAATACAGCGCTCGTTTCGAAAGGAGGCAAGAATCGATTTGATTCTGCTCAATATGAAAAATAAGGTTTTTTTTGCTGTACTCATTCTGCTTACATTATTTTTTGCAAACCACTTAGTGTATGCAGAATCGGTAGATCCCATCAAGGCAACAATACAGTCCTCTCCTGAAAAAGTGGACGGTGTCCGTGAATTGGACATCAGTATTACCATAACAAATGTAGGTAACGAAACCTCCGGCGCCATCGTGTTGTTTTCGCCGGATGGAAAGCGCGTGCTTGATTTTGGTGAAAAAGGTGAGATTACACTTGCAGAGGGAAGCAGCAAAACATACACCGGAAAATGGACGCTGAAACAAAGTGACCTGGAAAGCGGCGAAATAAAGTACTATATTAAATACCCCATTAAGCAGGCCGACGGCAGCGAATCCACACAAAATAAGTTTTTATCTGCCAAGTTTGAATATACCAAGGTTTCTTCCGATGTAAATATCACCAGAGAAATCACACCGCTCGCTGCAAAAAAAGGCCAGGAAGTGAGCGTGGTTTACACCATCACAAACAACGGTACGGAAGCCATACGAAATTTTCACATCACCGAAAACAGCAGCATTTCAAAAGAAGGTAAGAGCCTTGCGAGCATTCCTGCAGGGGAAGAAAAGAAGATTACCTTCACTGTGAAAATGGGTACTAAAAACCTTAGGAGTGCGGGCAAAGCGACCTGGAAGATTGGGAACGAAAGCAAAAGCAAAACTTTTGACTCCGCAACCATAACCTACGGTGAAGCAAAGTTGAGCGCCAAACTGACTTCCAGCGAAACCGGCATATTGGCAGGCTCTAATGTCGTATTAAGTCTTGCGCTAAATAATACCGGAACCGTTGCCTATACCAATATCAATGTAACGGACGCTACATTGGGCGAAGTATTCAGCGGAGAGAGCCTGGCAGCCGGTGCTTCTTTGACCTTGGACAAAGAAATTACCGTTGAAAGCGCATCCAAATATCAATTTATTGTGACCGCAACAGACGCAACCGGCGAAACGGTAGAGATAAAAACCGGCACCGTAGAAATCAAAACCATACTTGAATCCGAGCAGCTTTCATTATCCGTTAGCGCCGTTGCCGACAAAGATGTATTTTACGACGATGGAGGACGCATTAAGTTTACCATAAGCGTAACCAACAATAGTTTAAGCGACGCGAAAAATGTAACGGTTTTCGAACGCGATGTCAATGTCTATACTTTCGCTCTTATCAGCCCCGGTCAAACCAAGACGGTTGCGCGCGACTTTACATTAACACAATCCGGAAAATACCGCTTTGATGCTAGGGCAAGAAATAAAATAAATGAGATGCTAACCTTTGAGGGTAATGAAATCTATATTGAGGTTATTGCCCCTACAGCCGTACCTATTGTGATTACGCCAAGCCCTCTTCCCCCATTGGTGACATTGGCGCCAAAAACTTGGGAGGATGCGCCTGCCAGTTTTGAATCCACCGGTAAGTTGCTGAATACGCTTGCAATGATAACCGGCGGTATAGCTGCGGTACTGCTTACAACAGTCGGGCTCTCTCTGGCTTTGCGTGCAAACTATGTCAGCAAAAGCAAGAACGTAAAGGCCAGTATTAAAAAGTTGAAGCCCAAGCGCAATTACTATCAACAGGCAACGGTAGAAGAGATAACCCCCGGATCAAAACCGACTACGGATTTGCCCGATAAATCATCCTTCCTGGATAATGAAGCGGCAAACGAGGCTCCCTTTGCCGATATGATAGATACACCTATGCACACTTCTGCCGATGCCGCGCCAAGCACATACCGCCGCAGATCGCCGGGTGACAATATCTAATGTTTAAAGGTTTTAGCGACGACACTATACAGTTCTTTCTGGATATTCGATTTCATAATCATGCCGAATTTTTTCACCATAATAAGGCGCGTTACGAACGTGTAAAAGCAGAATTCGCCTCTCTGATATATAGTTTGGAAGAAGCCATGAGCCAGGTGGATGAAAGATTCGATTTCAGACCAGGAAAAGCGTTGTCCAGATTGCGCAGAGATGTACGCTTTACAAAGGACAAGACACCGTACCGAGATCACTTATGGTTTATTTTAAAGCGTGCCGCAGAGGAAAGAGACGGCGCCCCCATGTTCTGGTTTGAGCTGAGTATTGAAAAAGCGACGCTTGGCGTAGGCATCTGGGGCGAGCACAGGCCATACTATAACATGCTGCGTAAAGAGCTAATAAAAAATGATAAACCGCTTGCCAAGATATTGGAACCGATTATCAATGACGGGTTTTCCATAGAGGGCAATCGATTTAAACGCATTAAAGTGCCGGTAGAAATCACAAAGGGCATGCAGGATATTTACAAGGCCAAGAGCCTCTATATCAGCAAAGACATTGAACCTTATTCGCTTGTATTCCAGCCCGACTTATCTACATACCTAATAAAAGAATATGAAAAATTGAGTGATTTTTATCGTTATGCGCGAACAATCACAGACAAAGTACTAATGGAAAATCAACAATAGATTTTCCATTATTTTTAAGGAGACAGCAATGAATTACATGGATTTAAAGAGTGGGTCTGACATTCGCGGAAATGCATATGGAGAGCACGCTGAGCTTAATGAAAATTTGGTAACACGCATAGCCACGGCATATGTGCAGCTCTTATCCGAACGATACTCTTTGGAAAAAAACGACATACGCATTGCCATCGGCAGAGACAGCCGCATCACAGGTGAAAAATTGGCAAAAGCATTTGCAGAAGGTGTTTGCTATGCAGGCGCGGAAGCAGTATTGTTCGGCATGTGCACCACACCGGCGATGTTTCATTGTTTGATAAAAAATCCGGGGCGCTACACTTCATCGGTTATGGTAACGGCAAGCCACCACCCCTTTGATAAAAACGGATTAAAGTTTTTTACCAAAGAGGGTGGTCTTAAAGGAAGCGATATAACGGTGCTTTTACAAAAAGCCGAAACAATGGACATAGCGCCCAGCCATCCAATGACTGCCGTTATTCAGCATGATTATCTGCATACCTACTGCGCCGATTTAAAACGATCCATTCAAAACGAGTTGGGAAACAGTGCTGCACCTTTACAAGGCATGCATATTGTTGTGGATGCAGGTAATGGCGCAGGCGGTTTCTATGCAGATTTGCTTCAAGAACTGGGCGCAAATACCAAAGGCAGTCAATTTCTTGACCCGGACGGATTCTTCCCCAATCATGCTCCCAATCCGGAAAATGCCGATGCCATGAAAGCGATCTCGGAGGCCGTACTTGCGTCCGGTGCAGATTTGGGTGTTATTTTTGATGCGGACTGTGATCGAGCTGCCATTGTGGATAAAAGTGGAAAAGAGCTTAACCGCAACAGACTGATTGCGCTGATTGCAGCCATTCTGTTACAGAAAAAAAAGGATATTGTGATTGTCAGTGACAGCGTTACCTCCACAGGGCTTACAAAGTTTATTGTTGAAAAAGGTGGAAAACACCACCGCTATAAACGCGGCTATCGCAATGTTATCGACGAAGCTATTCGCCTCAACAAGGAGGGCATAGACGCACCACTTGCCATAGAAACCAGCGGCCACTGCGCGTTGCGTGATAATTATTATATAGATGACGGCATGTATCTGGCGACACAGCTGATTATTCACGCCAAGAAGCTGCATCAGGAAGGAAAGGTGCTGGGTGATCTCATCGCGGAATTGGAAGAGGCTACCGAAGTATGTGAGCGCAGAATCAAAATACTGGACAAAGAGTTCCGCCTTGTTGGAGAAAATGTTATAAAAAAAATACAGGATCACTTTAAAGACAAAGAAAACTGGTCGTTGGAATTACCTAATTATGAAGGGGTCCGCGTAAACTATCACCATCACAACAAAACAAACAGCGCCTGGTTTCTGCTCCGCCTTTCCGTACACGACCCGGTCATGCCGCTCAATATCGAAAGCACAAGCCCTGGCGCAACGGACGAGATTCTGCACACTCTTCTGGAATTGCTGCAAAACGAAACCACACTCGACATCAGCTCATTAAGATAAGAGGAATCTATGGTATTTGCCGGACTGACATTTTTAATTTTTGTATTTCCATTTGTGACAATACTACACCAAATTTTGCCAAAACGCATGCAAAATTATCTGTTGATACTTGCCAGTTTGTTTTTTTACGCCTGGGGAGATATCAGCTATCTGCCACTCCTGCTTCTTATTTCCTTGCTCAATTATCTGCTTGCTAAAAAAATAAAGAGCAGTAAATATGCAAAAGGCTATCTTCTCGCCGGTATCCTCTTAGATATGGGCGTACTGGCTTATTATAAGTATTTTGGCTTCTTTGCGGAGCAATTCGGATGGGTGTTGCAAAATGAAATACGTCTGCCTCTTGGCATCAGTTTTTTTACATTCCAAACGGTATCGTATATCATTGACGTTTACCGAAAAGATGTGCAGACAGAAGAAAATTTGATTGACTATCTGACTTATATACTCATGTTTCCCCAACTTATTGCGGGGCCCATTGTACGTTACAGCGACATTGCGGTAGAGCTGAAAAATAGAACGCTGCAGAAAGAGAAATTGGAACTTGGGATGGTTCAATTTGCAGCAGGATTGGCTGCAAAGGTTTTGATTGCGAATAACTTTGCCGTTGTATTTAACCAAGCGACGGAATATAGCAGCAGCTTTGCCTCATTGGTGGTAGTCATCTCCATAGGTATGCAGTATTACTTTGATTTTGCAGGATATTCCTTAATGGCCATAGGTATGGGCAATATGCTCGGGTTTCATTTTCCGACGAACTTCAACCTGCCTTACAGTGCCTACTCCGCTACGACATTTTGGCGCAGATGGCATATCACATTGGGAACATGGTTTCGCGAATATGTGTATATTCCCTTGGGTGGCAACCGTGTTAGCAAGCCAAGACAAGTGCTCAATATCATGGTTGTATGGAGCTTGACCGGATTTTGGCACGGCGCCAGCTGGAACTTTTTGGTATGGGGTATTTACTTTGGGCTTGTGTTATTATTTGAAAAATTTGTATTGCACAAACACCTTAAAGAGGGAAAAATCCTGTCTCATCTATACGGTCTTTTCGTTATTTTCATAGGCTGGTACTTTGTCGGCTACCAGGAAGTAGGAATGGCTTTCCTGAAAATTAGAGAACTGTTTTCCTTTCAAGTCCTGCGCTCCGATCTCTATATATTACAGTTTTCCGCCATACCCATACTGCTTTCCATACTGCTTTGCATTCCAAAGTTTATACACTTCATGGAAGCACAAATGGAACACAGCATGCGGCGCACCATACTAACGTTGACATTACTAATACTCAGCATCGCATCATTGGTAAGCAGCGGTTACAACCCCTTTCTCTATTTTCGATTTTAGGAATCTACCATGCAAAAGAGACGATACATTTCCACATATTACACTGCCTTGCTATTGTTGACAGGATTTGCTTTTGTATTTTTTATTTTGCCTAAAACAAGCATTTCAACATTAGAGAACCGCGTGTTAAGCGAAGTTCCCCAACCAAGCCTTGCATCCTTGCACAATGGCACTTTTACTGCTAAAATAGACAGCTATATAGAGGATCACTTCCCCTTTAGAGAGGCTTTTGTCCATATCAACGCGCTCCTGGATGCAATGCTGAACCGTACTGAAAAAAATGATGTGTTGATTGGAAAAAACGCGTATCTATTTGAAATCGGCCAAGACAGCGACAGCAATATCCGCTTTAATATGGACAGTATAGACGCTTTTGCTGAGGGCAAACCTGCCTATTTGTTAATTGTACCAAATTCCTCCAGAGTATATGGCGAAAATCTTCCCGATGGCTATACCATGCCCCAAACCTATCAAAAGCTGATGGACTATCCCCTGGAACATATTCAAACCATACCCATCCTTTCCACATTACTTGCCAATAAATCGGATAACCTGTATTATAAAAGTGATCACCACTGGACGGCAGACGGTGCTTACCGGGGGTATGAAGCATTTATGAAATCAACGCAACAAGAGACTATGCAGCAAATGAAGCAAAGCGTCCCCCATTTTCTGGGCAGTTATTATGCAAAAACACTGAGCATAAAAAGCTCACCGGAAACATTCACTTATTGGGTCAATCCTCAGGCTGCATATTATATCAACGACGTTCCCAACGAATGGGTCGACACAAAAAAATTGTTTGAAAATGATAAGTATGCCGCCCTGCTGCACGGCAATCCCGCGCATGCAAACGTAAAAGGCACAGGCAATAAAACACTGCTTATTCTAAAAGACAGTTTTGCAAACGCAATGATTCCTTTACTTGCTGCACATTATGCGAAAATAGAGATTGTTGATTTGCGATATTATACAGAGGATTTGAACAGCTTGCTTGAAAAAACACAGCCGGATGAAATTTTGTTGCTCTACGGTGAAAGGAGCATCAGTAAAGAGAGAAGTATTGGATTTGCTTTGTCAAAACAGGAGGTACAATAATGCATAGATACAATAAAATACTTTCACTATTCTTAGGTCTTATGTTATTTCTGCAACCAGTGCAAATCGTGTTTGCGCAAGAACAGACGATATCGCAGGTGAATGTCTATTCCAGCTCCATAGAGCCAAGCGAAGCCGTGGACGATTCGTATTTTGACGATGCTGTGTTTATAGGTGATTCCTTAACACTATCCATAGAATCCCGTCATGTACTGCCAAAGGCTACTTTTATTGCAGATATAGGCGCCAGAATATCGGCTGTGGCAAGTGGCAAAATATTCCAGGAAAACGGTAATCATTATAGCATATTGGAAATGCTGGCAAAGCACGAGCCGGGCAAAATATATATCCTAATCGGAACCAACACTCTCACTTTCTCTCGCTCAATGGACGCCATAGAGCAGTATAGGGAGCTGTTGAATGTGATTATCAAAGAATATCCCTTAACGCCTATATATTTAATTTCTTTGCCGACATTCCGCAACTTTGCAGTAAAAAAGACGCAGGAAAAACATCCGGATTTTTCGAATAAGAGAATACTGGACTATAATAAACGACTAAAAGTATTAGCAGAGGATATGCATTGTAATTTCCTGGATTTATGCACAGAACTCATGACCAGTAAAAATGACATACAGCCAAAGAAGGAATTTATTGCCCCCGACGGCTATCACTTCTCGCTGGAAGGTGCCGAAGCTTTCAAAAACTTTATTAAAACACATACGATAGGACAATAATATGAAAACAAAATTCAGCATCTATTTGCTCGTTTTATTGCTGCTTTTAAGCGCATGCGGCATACAGACTGCCCTTCCCGCCCCAAAGGATGCTGTGCTGGGCATACAAAGCGCCACCGCATTTACACCCGAGCTGCAGGAACTTCCAGCGGAGTTGATTCAGAAGTATGTCGGCCTGGAAGCCGATCAGTACAGTGAAATTTATATGCTTTTAGACACTTCTCGCGGAAGCACCGAGCAAATCTTATTTATAAACGCAAAAGATAAAGCTGAGCAAGAAAAAATCGTACAATCCATTGAGGCCTACAAAGCGTCGCTGATCAACCAATACAGAGATTACGTGCCGGAAGAGGTGCCCAAACTGGAAGCGGCTATTTTGCGCAGCAAAGGCCTGCAAACCGTATTTATTGTAAGCGGAGACAGTGCAGCCTGCGACAAAAAGTTAAATGAATTATGGAAATAAAATCATGGCTTCTGTATAACAGAAGCCATGATTTTAACATGGATTATATCTACTCACTATCCAAGTTATACGTGCTTTCTACCCCATCTCCTTGGGCTGTGGGGCCATGGACGATTGTTTTTTTACGACGCTTGAGAAAGGTTTCTCTATCGATCATCACCATGCGATTGCATGTATTGCATTTGATTTTTATATCTGCGCCCACACGGATAACGGTCCATTCAAAGCCGCCGCAGGGATGTTTTTTTTTCATTTGTACTATATCCAGTAATCTGATGTCATTATCCATATCGTGCCCCTCTCCCCAAGCTCTATTCTATTATACAGGATAACGCAAATTATCTCAAAATGGAAATGATCTCTGTTTTCGCACAATTATACTCCATCAGATGAAAAAATTCGGCGTCGGTATAATTGTTGTGGAATCAATAATTCGATACAAAGCGCCATACCCTGTCGTTCATTTTGAAAATAATAGAAGCCTCCTGCCTGTCTTTTGCATAAGTTTTACCACAATACACCCCGATTTCCTGCAATTCATCCGATTCAAAAATCAGTTTATAAGCGGTTGTTAGTTTTTCCAGTATGTATTTTCCGCAAATCTTGTTGTCCGACTCGTCTGTCAGAACAAAGTTCCCCTCCTGATCAAACTGTATACTTGCACAAGGACAGTGCAGCGCAGTGCCGTCTAAACTGTATACGCTCTCCAAAACCCATGATTTTGTATGAATATCTGCAATGGCCTGAAAAATATTGCCATGAAAAACAGTCAACATGGAAACAATCAGTATCATACATAAGGGTACAATATATTTTTTCATAATGCAATATCCTTTCTATTCGTTCTACATATTGAACGACTGAAAGGATATTTTTATTGCATATGGATAAATTTTTTATAATATACGTTTATATCTTGGTATATAAAATGTATTTTGCTATTGTTATAAATATGATTCATATCTAAAAATATAGACTCTTTACTGGTGTTAGATATATACTTCTGTTATTTTTGTCTTTATTGTTTTTCCGATAATGTTATTTCGTGAATTATTGAAAAATAACAAATATTGATTGCAATATTATTATAATAATTCGCTTGTTATTCGCAACAAACCATACTTTTTTTCTAAAAGGTCAGTCTTATAAGCTAATCTTTTTTATATTATTTTTTCTTATATGTTTTGTTGAAAATAACCACTTGAATAATCACACAAACCACAATTCCGACTATGACGTATAAGAGCATCTGCTGCAGGTTCAGATTAGCGCCAAATAGCTTTGCCTCAAACGAGAATATATCCTTTAATCCTTCTACGAACATTCCATTGTCAAGACCGCCTATAGAAGTATTCACCGCATCAAGTGTTCCCTCCAGCAAAACATTCCGTAGAATGGTTGTAACCTGGCTTGCAGGGAATATATTACAAATGGTCTGCACAACATCCGAAAACTCCGAAATAGGGATGTAGGCACCGATCATAAAGCCGGCTACCGCAGATATCATTCCGAAAAAAGCGCCGCTTGCCTGCGAGGACCGAAATAATAATGCTACTATCATAAACAATGCTGTGGATGAAACAGAGCCTAATGCCACTACAAGATACGCAGAAATAATACTTGCTGTGCTCATATACATATTGCCGTTTAATGCAAGGATTATAAGCCCAATACTAATGATGATTCCGGTCATAATGATGGATGAAATGACAGCTGACAAAAAGTAAGATATAATCACTTTCCATCTTTGCATCGGTGTTGCCAGAATATCACAGTCCACTTTATTTTCTCTGTCGCGCACGATGGTGCTAAGACAATTATAGGGTACAGTAATCATGGCAGAGCCTAATACCCCAACCAGCAGCGTCATATTGGCAAACATTTCTATGTCTGCCCCATGGATAAGGTTCTTTATAACATCCATTCTGTCGATTGCCGAATATATTGCATCCTCAAACGTTCCTTTCAAAAAGAGCATATACAGCACAAACACAATGATTGATGTTAACATTGAAAAACTTATAGACTGTTTGTCTTTAAAAAATATAAGCAAATTTCTTTTGGTTAATCCTAAAAAGCTTCTCATGCTTAATCACCTAATTTCTTTCCTGTAAGATTCAAAAACACATCGTCCATACTGCCCTTTATCACTTCATAGTCACGCATTATGTCGCTATGCTCATAAAGGAATTTGGTAATATCAAAGCTATTGTCTTTGATTTTGATACTATAATGGTCTGCCTCATAGTCAAATTCCAGACCTTTGTCCATAAGCATATCGCTGTTTAGTGCGTTCTCTGCCGTATACCATATCAACTTTGCATATGTATATTTGTTTTTCAGTCCTGCCGGCGTATCCGAAGCCACAATGTTTCCTTTATCCAGGATTACTACGGAATCTGCATCGCGCACTTCTTCCATATAGTGTGTTGTCAGGAATATGGTCATTTTTTGTTCTTTTCTGAGAAAGTTGATATAATCCCAAACCAGCTTGCGTGACATGGGATCCAGCCCTGTTGTCGGTTCGTCCAGAAATAAAATTTTGGGATTATGGAGCAGAGCTCTAATAATATCCACTCTTCTGCGCTGACCACCGGATAACTTTTCGTATCTTCGGTTCAGAATTTCCCGCAACTCAAATTTATCCATAAATACTTCGAGTCTTTCTTTGATCTCATCTTTGCTAAGGTTATAATAGGCTCCACGGGTAAAAAGATTTTCTTTTACTGTCAACTTGCCGTCCAATACCGAGTTTTGGAAAACAATACCGATAGCTTTTCTGATTTCATCGTCATCTACACCCAGTTTATAGCCCAGTATTTCCACCTCGCCTTCATTTTTTTCGAGTATGGTGCACAGCATATTGATAACCGTTGATTTTCCTGCCCCGTTTTCCCCCAAAAAAGCGAAAAACTCCCCTTCGTTTACTGCAAAGGATATATGATTTACGGCCAGATGCTCTTTATATTTTTTACTCAAGTTTTTAACTGTGATTGCTTTCATGTATGCACTCCCTTTTCTGACTGATGCAAGTGCAATGATAGCACATTCCTAAACGCAAAAAAAGTGCTTCTCAACCAACATGCAAAAACATGTGACTAAGTTGCACTTTTATAGTAAAACAAGCACAAACGGAAACTTCTCTCTCAAAAAAAGCGACGATCACGATCATTCCTCATCCTGAATCTCTTTTATCGCTTTATTAATTTTATGCTCCTCTGTCTTTCCAATCCAGAAGCTTATGGCCCAAACAAAGGCGTATATTAAAATAAACATCAAGAGTATTATAAAATACTCATTAATATTTTCATACCATTTTAGCAAAAAACCGGCTGCGCTCACCATTGCAAGAATACAGAAGAAGTGCAGAATGATCCTGCATTGCATGTCTTTACTGCTGATATTATCTATGTCCGCTAAAAGAAGCGTGGGTATAGAACAGAGGAAAGCTGTCAAAATGATAGCAAGAGGCATATACCACGGCCAGATAATCTTTATGCTGTCCTCTGGCGCCGCAATAAACTTCAGCATGAATTGTAATCCCATACCAAACAGAATGGCTGCAGATATCATAACGGTCTGCATGAATATCAATTTCAATTTATTCATTATATGCCCAACCTTTCCTTCAAATTTTTCACATATCTTCGCGCAATGATAATCTCTTCGCCGTTCAGAAGTTTTGCCTTCATTCTTCCGTTGATTTCAGATTTTACCGCCTTAATCTTTCGAACATTCAGGATCATTGCCTTGGAACAGCGAATACAATTCGCGTTCAGCATTTGTTCCAGCTCATACAGCCGATATTTTGTTTCGAAACATCCATCTTTGGTATAGATATAGTTCCGTTTGTCCACTGATTCCGCATAATAGATTCTATCTGTGTTGCACAGTATGGTTTCGGATTGATGTATGACCGGTATAACACGGCAATTGTTATCCAGTATATCGATAGCTCTTTGCAAATCTTCGGTAATTGTTACGGCGTTTATAATTGCAAGTTCTTCATCGTATGATTGTACGGTTTTGATTTCTACCTTCAATGCTTCACTTCCTTTTGTACTAATGCGATTTGGATAATAAACAAATGGATTCCACTTCGCTGCTCATGCAGAACATATCTACCGGCTGGACTTTTTGCAACTCATATCCCAGGGGAAGCATCAGGGCGATATCTCTTGCCTGCGTTGCCGGATTACAGCTAATGTATAAAATTTTATCCGGCAATGTGTCTGCAATCGCCGATATAATAGATGCTTCTATCCCTTTTCTTGGGGGATCCAAAAGCAAAACATTCGGAACAACGCCTTTTTGAATAAGCTTGGGGAGCTCCTGTTCCACTGTTCCGCAAATAAATTCGGCATTATATATATGGTTTTTTACGGCATTATTGTTGGCATTGTTGATTGCATCCCGTATCACTTCAATACCATATACTTTTTTTGCGTGACGTGCAAGAATGAGTGAGATGGTACCTGCTCCGCAATAGGCGTCGATACAGACATCATCCTTTCCGATATTTGCCATTTCAATTGCAGTTTGGTACAGCGTCTCTGTCAACTTACCATTGACCTGCATAAACGAAAGCGGCGATATTTCAAAGCTTAGATCGCATATTTTCTGTTGTAAAACAGATTTTCCATATAGAAGCTGATGATCCTGTCCCAATATGACATTGTTTTGCTGTGTATTGATATTAAGATATAGGGACACAAAACCATTTATTTTTTCCTTCAGTTCTGCAATCAATTCGTTGGTATATGGGAGCGCATTGTCTTTGCTCACCAGCACTATCATGATTTCGCTATCACTGTTGTTTCGAATTACAATGTGGCGCAGCATGCCTGTATGTTTTTGTTCGTTATACGCAGAAATACAATAGTCATGCATCCAGCGGCGGATCAAACCTATAATATTACTGACCTGTGTATGTGCAATCGGGCAATGTGCAATATCTACTATATGGTGGCTGCGCTTGCGATAAAATCCGATACGCGCCTTACCATCCACTTCACGCACAGGCAATGATGTTTTGTTGCGACTGTACCAAGGATCTTTTGCCCCCAGCGTTTTAGGCACATCCACATTCAGCTTTGCATTTTTATAAAAATAATCCTTCACCAGCGCCGATTTTACTGTAAGCTGATAATCATAGTCCATATGTTGCGCAGAGCAACCGCCGCAATAAGCATAATGCTCACATTGCGGCACAGTACGATGAGAGCTTGCAGAACGAATCTGCAAAAGTTTTGCATAACCGTATCGTTTTTCAACTTTCTCCACACGGGCAAAAATATCCTCGCCCGGCAAAGCATTATTTACAAAAAGCGTATATCCTTCATGGCTTGCTACACCCTCTAAATTGCTGCCCAAACGCAGACATTGCAAGCGAAGTTCTTTGTTCTTCAGAGAATTTGGATTAAGCATACAACATCTCCGCCAACTCCATCAGGGCATAGCGATAGGAGCGAAACCCACAGCCTGCAATTTGCGCAATACAGGCTCTCGCAGGATAGGACTGCCTGCGAAACTCCTCCCGTGCATGTATATTGCTCAGATGCACTTCCACACACGGAATTTTGACCGCTTCCAGTGCGTCCAATATGGCTATGGAAGTATGGGTATAGGCCGCCGCGTTCAATATTATACCATCATAAACTCCCCTTGCATTCTGGATGGCATTAACAATATCACCCTCCATATTGCTTTGATAGAACGCTGTCTGCAATTGTAAGGATTCGGCGTGCTTCTGTATGTAATTTTGCAAGTCGGCATAACTTTGATGGCCATATATATCGGTATTGCGAATCCCCAAAAGATTCAGATTCGGTCCGCTGATCACAAGTATTTTCATATCAGACTCCTAATTGTTGGTATACATATGCCAGGTCTTCCTCTACCGGATAATCGCAGTCAAGCCATATCATTTGCGATTGTATCGCCTGCGCTATCAGCATGTGCAAGCCGCTTGCACATACTATACTATGCTTTTTGCAAAAATCCTGCAACACGGTATTTTGCAAAGAATATGACATGTCCATGATATAGGGGTGTTGCACAAGACTTTCCTCCGAAGCAGGCAAAACAGATTGATTCGGCGGCATTCCCAAAGGCGTAGCATTGACGAGGAGGGCGGCAGTATCATATTTTAAACTTTCATAAGGGAACACATCCGTTCCATTTGCTTTTGTTCTGGAATAAAATGTCACTTTCACACCCATTTTTTGTAGCGTATAGGCAGCTGCTCTGGCAGCGCCGCCTGTACCCAATATGCTTGCTTGCCTTATTGTATGCAGTGGGATATTAGCCAAACGCAAGGCTGTCAAAAAACCAAAGGCATCCGTATTATATCCAAAAACATTGTCGCCCTGAACTTTTAAAACATTCGCTGACTTCATTTTTTGAGCATCCTCGCTCAAATGCACATGTAAGAAGTCGGCCTTAAAAGGTATAGTCACATTCAACCCTGCATATTCCCCCTTCAGAAGTAAATCCAATATACCGTCTGTATTTTTTATCTCCAGCAAACGATAAGTAGCATCCACGCCATGCTTTTGAAACAGCAGCCGATGGATTTGCGGGGACAAACTGTGTTTGATGTTGTTCCCTATCAAGGCAAATTTCATGTGTTTTCCTCACAATACTATGGTATAGCAGAAAAAGTATGAAGCAAGCTCCATACTTTGATTATTATTATTTTGCGAACTCGGTATACCTGGTTTCACGCACTACGTTTACGCGAATCTGACCCGGATATTCCATTTCTTTTTCAATACGTTTTGCAACTTCTTTTGCCAAAATTCTTGTTGCATCGTCGGAAACATCATCCGGTTTTACCATAATGCGGATCTCGCGACCGCTCTGAATGGCAAAACACTTCTCTACACCGTTGAAACCGTTTGCTATCTCCTCTAATTTTTCGAGGCGCTTGATGTAGTTTTCCAGACTTTCACGTCTTGCACCCGGACGTGCAGCGCTGATGGCGTCGGCAGCCTGTACCAGTACCGCTTCTACTGTCTGCGGCTCTACATCGTTGTGGTGCGCCATAATGCAGTGGATAACCGCAGGGCTTTCATGGTATTTTCTTGCCAGCTCTGCACCGATGGTTACGTGTGTACCTTCCTGCTCATGATCCAGTGCCTTACCTATGTCATGCAAGAGTCCCGCACGCTTAGCAAGCTCTACATTCGCACCGATTTCTGCAGCCATCATGCCGCAGAGGTGACTGACCTCTATGCTGTGTTTCAAAACATTTTGCCCATAACTTGTACGGTATTTCAATCTACCCATAGTACGCACCAATTCCTGATGCATACCGTGTTGCTTTGTATCAAATATCGCCTGCTCTCCGGCTTCCTTGATTTGCGATTCCACATCTTTACGAGCTTTTTCGACCATTTCCTCAATGCGCGCAGGGTGGATGCGACCGTCCATGATCAGTTTTTCGATGGCGATACGTGCAACTTCACGGCGCACAGGGTCAAATCCAGAAATAACCACTGCCTCAGGCGTATCATCAATGATGAGATCAACACCGGTTGCCTGCTCAAGAGCACGAATATTTCTACCCTCGCGACCGATGATTCTGCCCTTCATGTCATCATTCGGCAGACTGATGACGGATACTGTAGATTCTGCCACATGGTCGGAAGCGCAGCGTTGAATGGCCAGCGATATGATGTTTCTTGCTCTTTTTTCGGCCTCTTCTTTTGCTTTTGTTTCGATTTCCAGTACGGTTTTGGCCGCATCGTGATAGGCATCTTTTTCAATGCGCTCTACGAGGCGCTGCTGGGCTTCATCCTGCGTCATTTCGGCAATGCGTTCCAACTCGTTAATTTGTTTGCTCTTCAGCTGTTCTGCTTCGTCCAGTACGAACTGCACGTGATTTTGCTTTTCGATTACACTTTCCTCGCGCTTATCGAGGTTATCGCTTTTACGATCCAGAACTTCCTCACGCTGCTGCAATCTGCGTTCTATTTTATTGACTTCGTTGCGTCTGTCTTTAATCTCTCTATCCAGCTCAGAGCGAAGTTTAATCACTTCCTCTTTGGCCTCCAACAGGGTTTCCTTTTTCTTATCGTCTGCTTTTCTCATAGCATCTTCCAAAAGTTCTTTTGCATAGCTCTCGGATCTGCCAATTTTTGTTTCAACTGCTTTTTTTCTGTATACAAAGCCCAGCAAAAAACCAACCAAGGCGAAAACCACAATGAGAATAATACTAAGTAGGTTTAGGTCCATTCTTAACTCCTTTAAAAACTTGATGTGTTATTCATACCACATAGCCATCAAACTATGCTGTTTCAATATTGCACGTAAAAAAAACCGACAGTTGTCGGCAATTATGTTTTCCACACAAAATACTCATCATACAAACTATGGTGATAGTCATGAATTTCTATTATTTATATCAAAGGACGAACCATAATAATACCAATCTATATGAAAAACAGCGAGTACAAGACTCCTTGCCGTACGAATAGATTGTACAATAATTTGTATAATCTGTCAATAAAAAATCCTGACAAGAAGTCAGGATAAAAAATTTATTTTACTTTAGCTACCAGAGCAGCAAAAGATGCCGGATCGTTTACAGCGATTTCTGCCAACATTTTACGGTTTACATTGATATTGTTCTTCTTCAAACCGTTCATAAATGTAGAATAAGACAAACCGTTGAGTCTTGCAGCGGCATTGATACGGGTGATCCACAATCTGCGGAAATCACGCTTGCGCAGTCTTCTGCCGACATATGCATAGCGCAATGAACGGGCTACCTGTTCCTTAGCTGCGCGATATTGTTTAGACTTTGCACCAAAGTAACCCTTGGCTAATTTAAATATTCTACGACGCTTTTTATGTGCGTTAACAGCTCTTTTGATACGTGCCATTTTATATACCTCCTAAAATTACTGATATGGTAACAGTTTCTTGATGGTGCGTGCTTCTGCTGCATTATCTACAAAACCGTCGGCACGTAGTTGACGTAAACGTTTATGTGCTTTTCTGCGAACCTGATGGTTGGCGTTCATTTGTTTGTGTACAACCTTGCCGTTTTTGGTGAAAGAAAAACGTTTGGCCGCACCACGGTGAGATTTGATTTTTGGCATTTTAATTTCCTCCTCTACGCTTCTATTAACTATACTTAGTTATGCGCTAGTTTCCTTTAAAACGATTATTCAGTCTTTGGTGTTAGAATCATGATCATTTGCCTACCCTCAATGGAAGGTTTGCGTTGAATGGTAGATACCTCGGCCAGTCTTGCAGCAAAATCCGCCATGACTTCCAAACCGATGTTCGAGTGCGCAATCTGCCTGCCTCTAAAGCGAATAACAACTTTTACCTTGTCTCCACTTTCTAAAAACTTATATGCTCTGCGGGCTTTTACGGCAATATCGTTTTCCTCAATGGTCACAGAAAGTTGCACTTCTTTCAAGCTGACTATCTTTTGTTTTTTGCGCATTTCGCGCTCAAACTTAGCCTGCTCAAAGCGATGCTTGTCGTAGTTCATCAGCTTGCACACAGGTGGATTGGAGTTGCCAGCAATCTTTACAAGATCCAGCTCTTGCTGCGCAGCAATTTCCAATGCTTGCTCGAGCGGTAGAATACCTAATTGTTCGCCAGTTCGGGAAATAACCCTTACTTCACGATCTTTAATTTCTTCATTGATCATTGGTTCGTTGATAAAAACACACCTCCTGAAAATATACTAAAAAATAGCGCCGAGCATAGTTGCCCGCCGCTAGAAAAACATACAAAAATAAATGTCTGGAACCAAAGCAAAACGAAAATTCACTAAGGTGAGAAGCGGACAGCCTCTGCTTACTGAATAATGATAACATGGATGTATTGTAATGTCAAGTATATTCTACTTAGTACATGCTAAGGTGTCAATGATAGGTTACAGATTCAGCGCAAGGTGTCAAGGGTAAAGGTGGAGATTTGCGAAGCAAATACTACCTGACCTTGACACCGTTTTTCATGATACAATGGTGTCGGGAAGGCAGTCTCTGACTGTCC
>JBHADM010000096.1:0-2678 GCA_041855045.1 Bacillota bacterium
CATCAGATTGACTCCATTTAGTTTTATATCTATTCCTTCACTTTTTAGTTTGGAAATACACCAGTCATTCAAATAAAAATCGATAATGCTGGAATCTTTCAGTGGTGTTTTCCTTGTTAGGCTTCCATAAAAGATAACATCCGCAATCGGTGTATTATCCTTTGCCAAAACACCTCTGCAATAATATCGTGCCGGAGATGAATACGGAGATCCTTTGTGAACAGATATCTCCATTGCATCAGAGTATTTTACAAGCATATCCGCGTTGATAAAATTCTCACCGTCCGGATGTACTGCATCAGGATATCTTCCCTCGCTATCCCGTATATAAATATCAAAACCGTCGTATCTCCCAATCTTAGCTCCGTATTATTTATGGTAAGAACGGGAGCTTTTACAGGTAGTCCGACTATCATATAAGCGATGGTGCAGAAAAGCAGAAGCATGGATGCCTGTACACGCAGTTCACCCTTTTGCATTTTTCCATTTGCGTTGCTTTTCTTGTATCTCTTATGCACCAAGTAGGCAGAAAACAGAAATACCAGCCCTAAAAAAATGATTATGCCGATATAAAAAAGTCTACCCATTGCGTTGATCCTCCATCTCCTGTTTCGTCATACCCGCAACCTCCGTTACCCATACGCCAACCGAATCCGAAAGAATTGCCTCACAAGTATATTCGTTTTTTCCATCCGTGTATTTACAAGAAAAAGATGGACGATCGTGGCTGCTTGATAAAAGCGTATTGCATAATCCGCCAACTTATCAGGCTGAAACGGGAGCCCCAGCTCTTTTGCAAGGTCGCAGCGAATCCTGTCCCAGTCTTGGTTTTCGGCTTGATAGCGCGCCCTTACTTTTGATAGACACCCATCACAATATTTTTTGAGCAGACTCTGATTTTGATACAGGTGTTTGCAGTTAAAATCGAAAATATTTCCCGCATGAATCAAAAAGTTAACAGTTCTTCTAAGCTCTCTGAAACTCTCCCGACCTCCCCTTCGCTACCGATCAGCCCGATGCTGTCATCGTCCAAGAAGACAAACTCTCCGCCGGTGCCGTCCTCTGCAAAGGCTTTGCCCGGAATGGAATATATTTCGTGATTGCTCAAAAACTGAGTTTCCCGACTTTGCTCATAAAAATAAATATCGCATTCACGCATAAGCAGTGTATTTCGCTTTTTACATCTGTTCCATAAGCCCTGCAACTGCAACACCCCCGATATATTCATTTAGAAATTTTAATACTATGCGACCTTGTATCTCTGCTCAAATTCTCTACCAATCTATCGTTCTTCTCGGTTTTCCCAAACATAAAAGCAGTCGCACTTCCCTTTCGTCTTTCAACGATCAGCATATATCGGTCGCCCACTTTTCCGCTAATGTATTTCACGTCAATGCGCTTGATCTCCTTTAGGGGAATCGTTCTCTTTCGAAAATACAAAGCATTATGAATATAGAGCTTCCCTTTGGAAATCTTATATCCCGCGAAAAAGTCTCCACCACTGTTACGAACCGCAATCGCTCTGCGTAGAACAATAAGCAGGAGAACGAGAATAAGCAGGCATACAGCATATCTAAAGATATCTATGTCCCACATAATTGTACTTCCTCCTGCAAAACCGCCAAATATCTATGTCTCCCGTGCGAATCCTTTTTGTGCCGACATGGCATAGCATTAACCACTCTTTAAGGATTGAATTCCCTGCATCAAAAAATACACGACCGCAAGGCACAAGCCAATAAAGAGTATGCCGATCAGTACAGCCACCACCTTTGCCCATCTATGCCTGCGTGCATGCTCAGCGATAAAAGCGATCACAGATGCAGCAAAAAGCGCATACCCTGCAAGGATTGTACCGACCCAAAGAAACGGAATCACAATCATCCATGGTCTCAAAGCAGGATCGCCTACCGTCAGCCGCATCAGAAAGATACAGCATAGTATGGATACGAAAAAGCAAACGATATCGGTAAGATATAGGTATCTAAGGTGATGCTTCCGGTGGAAATAGGTCATCACCATTAAGAGAATTATCAGGAATATCGGAACGTATAGAATCCCGAAAATGTAATCTATGTTTATCATGTTGGTTACCTGTGTATTAGTTCAGAATCTCCCAAGAAGTTTTAAGTTCTTTGATCAATGTCAACCATGTTGTTGCGGCTATAGATATTATACCAGTTATATCGTATACCACAAAGTATAATAAAGCATAAAAACAAGGCTTATCCTTTGCTATCACTGAATTTTACGATAGCCTTCGGGTAAGCCTTTGTTTCCAATAGATATCAGTACATCCTTACTTGAACTTTGGTAGTGAGATTTTGCGCGCAATGGTAACCCTTTCTTAAAGTTTTGATTTCAAGAAAGGGCTATCGTAATAAAATGAATTGGTTAGATGTCTTGTTCTTGAAATTTCGGAAGAGCATCCCTCTTTTGTGCAAACTATTTAATACGTAAAGTTATCCGACGGCCGCTTCATTAAGTGAGTAATCGTTTCAGCATGTATAGCCTTAAGTCTTTTTTTGAAGAATAAATTACGCAAATTGCAATAACAAGTTGAACATTTACAGTTGAATAGTCCATCATGCAGCACAGGAATAAATCTGGTCCAGTTCGTCCTCAAAGAGTTCATCCGGAGTGCGGTAGTCGAGAGCTTTTCTTGGCAACCCATTGCA
>JBHADM010000097.1:0-4790 GCA_041855045.1 Bacillota bacterium
ATACAAAATACGACATAGCGATACATCTCCAAAATTTGAACCAGTTTCTTGGCCCCTCCATGCGAGGGGCTCATTGTATGCACCGTGTTTATATGAAAAACGATTGGAACAACGATTGCAGAGTTCTTGCGCCGAAAGGGGAGAAGCTTTGATAAAGCTATTTTTGGGGATAGGCAAAATACGGCGTTCCGATTCACCGAAACCACACAAGCAAAAAAAAGCGGCGGATCGTCAAGCAAGTGCAACACTCTTATTTATCCTTTGCCTTCATCCCTCAAAAACAGCTGTTTCTGTACATTTTACCCGAAACATGCTATACTGTCCGCAAAAGGAAAACACCCTGTCGGCCTATTATAAAGGCTTGATAATAATAGTACAAGGGCAGAAAGAGGGATCAACCATGAGCGATATCGATACACAACGCCGGGACTGGCATAAAAACGAGGCAGTCCGATGCTTTAACAGCACTTGGGATCTACTGGAAAAAACAGACAGGACGGAAGCCGAAAACCGCCAAATGATTCACATGGCGCACGCTTCCCGCTTCCACTGGGGCGAAATTGGCACACCGCTTCAGTTTGGAAGAGGCGAGTGGCAGGTTTCCAGAGTGTATGCCACGCTGGGTATGGGAGAATCGGCATTGTATCACGCCAAAGCCTCCCTGCAATGCTGCCTGGACAACAGCATAGGCTCCTTTGATTTGGCCTTTGCCTATGAGGCAATGGCGCGCGCCTACTCCGTTAGCAAGAATACGGAAGAAATGAAGCGCTACCTTGCACTGGGGCGGGAAGCCGCCGCAGCCATAGAGGACGAAGGTGAAAAAAAATACTTCTTGGGAGAGCTTGGGAATATTACAGGCTGACACTGTAATTAAAAGCAATAAGCGGGAATTTCCTTGCCAGCAACAGCAACCTGAAAAGGGCTTGCTGTTTTTTCATTGAACGCTTGCCCCTGTATATTGCCGTAATAATGCGATTATGACAGAAACAAATCACAAATAGTCACAGGATTTATACAGACGGACAGACCGTAACGATGGGGATACGATACATTTTGCAATCTTACTATAGATACACGGCAAAGTATTTTCGGAAAATGACAGTACATTATTTATTTGTTTCGACCCAAACACCGAAAAAGCGACGGAAACAAGTGCTCCGGAAGGAAGAAAGCTGCAAATGCAGGGTAGCTCCGCTATTTCTGCGTCTCATGCCAACCATACAAGCCAAAATCCGCCACGTATTTTCTTAAAGAAGCGTTTGCATAAATCTGCTGCAGCGGCGAATTTACACCATATTGCGAAAAAATTGCACAAAAAGCCATAAAAAGTATTGACATGCCATCGTATTAGTGCTATATTATTACAGTATCATTCATCGACGCGGAGTAGAGCAGTTTGGTAGCTCGTCGGGCTCATAACCCGGAGGTCGGAGGTTCAAGTCCTCCCTCCGCAACCATTTTTTTGGCGGCATAGCTCAGTTGGCTAGAGCATTCGGTTCATACCCGGAGGGTCATAAGTTCAAGTCTTATTGCCGCTACCATAAAGAAACGCTGACGAGAATACTTGGTGGCGTTTTTTTGTGTTCAATTATTCGCTTGCGGCATACCGGACGGATAGTACTGAATTTATGTTATCATCAAATTTCCCTTCCCGCGCAAATGGGAAGCAGCTCCTGCGCCTCCTGCTCGTCGCCCGACATGATAAGGAATAGCCGTCGGCATCTTTTCATTTGATATCCGGTATTTTGCCGTATTTGAAGAGCAATGTTCAGGAGGATGTTCTGCTATTTCCTGCTTGTAATATAGGTTTTCCATACCACGCAATCGAACAACCGTGTTAATAGCCATGCTTATGGGCATATAGCTTATCTGTTTCAACGATCGCAATGACGATTTGGTGTTGTCACATATACATCACCAATTCCATACTATCCATATACTTACCTATTGCATGATTGCATTTACGATAATCCGCCTCCATAAACTCCTCTGTGATACAGGGCACCGAAGCCGTTACCAGAGGATGTTTGTTATAAAATGTAATCATGATGGGTACTTCAAGCACTTCCGATATCCCGCGCAGACAGATGTCCTCGGCTTCTTCCAACTCTATTATATCCAAGTGTTTTGCGATGTTTACCTTTTTGCCGTCTATAAGCACCTCCGGATCCTCATACTGATTATAGGCCATGTATACCGCCTTGCACAGCTTGTCCCAGCCGACCTCATAGGTAAGTAAAAAATCAAATAACAGCCAATTATCCTTTTTTTTGACATCTAACAAAAGCATATCATCCACCGCCTCAAGTTTTCTTATAGTATAGCACATATTTTCGATTGCCGATCGCATCCGATTCCATAAATCAGGCTGAAACAAAGCGGTACAGGACTTTTATAAAGTAATAATGATGAGAAAAACCACGCTCCTGTTTCAGCGTGGATCCCGATCAGCTTTTATACTGTCAATTATACACAAATGTATATACAATAGTAAGGCGTTTTATTGGCAAACTTTCCTCAAACACATCACTGCCAAGTATATTTCCCACATACATGTTGTCGCCATATATAGCATGTGCAAAGGATTGTATTCCGATTGCTGAAAATACATACTCTTTTTGTCCTGTAAGCCTATTTCAAACAAAAAGCCTTTAAGCATTTTGCTTAAAAGCCTTTATAAATCTCTCTTCTTTGCCCTATGTTAAGCATTGTGATACAAATCTTTTCGTCGGATATTTCTGCAATCAGCCGGTAATCGCTTACACGGTAGCGCCATAGGCCCGTTAAATTGGCGCTTAAGCCTTTGCCATGCTGCCTTGGGATTTCACAGCCTACCAGGTTTTTTTCAATCCAGCCGATCAGCAGTGCCGCCGTCGCCCTGTCCAGTTTCTTTAAATCTTTGAGGGCTTGCTTTGTGTACTCTACCGTATACCTCATAGCTTCAAGAGTTCCTTTACGTCTTCATGGGTATAGCGTGTACCGCCGTCCTGCTCTTTTGCTTTATAGTACATCTCCAGATCAATTTCATCCTCAATGCGTTCCATCACACTGCGGCGCACGAGCTCCGATACGCTTAGGCCTTTTAAATCGGCATAATCTTTGATAAGCTGCGAATCCTGCTCGCTCAATCGAATGGATATAGTCATCATTTGCACCTCCTTTATGTAATACATTGTATTACATTTATCGGAAGATGTCAACCCCAAAATTCAAAGCTTTCTACAGCCTCTCGTCCAGCAGCTGAAAAAATCCACGCCAAACGGCGCGGATCAAAAACAATATATCATTTTATTCAGGGTCTGCGTATATCCACATAGGCTTTGCCGTCGAGGTTCTCCACGCGTATGAAGCAGTCTACATTGGCGCCGGCAACATCGCTGCGGTCGGTGCAGGTGATGATGCTCTGTATGTCCTTGATGTACTTGAGCAGAGCGCGGCGTCGGCGCATATCCAGCTCCGAAAACACATCGTCCAGCAGCAATACGGGTTTTTCTCCCATTTCCTCCTCTATCATCTGTATCATAGCGAGTTTGATGGCCAGTACAGCGGTGCGCATTTGCCCCTGGCTGGCGTATTCCTTCATGGCATAGCCGTTGAGGCGACAATCCATATCGTCACGGTGCGGGCCAAAGCTCGTCTGTTGTCGGCGAATGTCGTTGGAGCGGTTCATATCGAGCGTTTGGTTCATCATCTCCACACGCATATCCGCCTGCTTAAGCTGTGTGGAGTAGTGTATGGAAAATTTTTCTTTCGGATTGGCGCTCAGCTCCCGGTATATGGGCTCGGCAATCTCCTGCAAACGATTTAGGAACCACTCTCTTTGGTCTACGATTTTGGCGCCGGTCTGCGCGAGTATCTCCTCCCATATAGGGAACTGATCTCCGACAGTTATGCCAAGAGATGCGTTTTTTAGCAATACATTGCGGTTTTTCAATGCCTTCATATAGTCGCTGAGCTCCAGCAGATAGCGCGGACGCATCTGGCTAAGCTGCATGTCGATAAAGCGGCGCCGCTCCTGCGGACCGCCCTTGATGATCTCCATATCCTCCGGCGAAAAAAGCACGCAGGTGCTGTGGCCAAACATATCGCTGATACGCTCCGCACGCTTGCCGTATACCAGTACAGATTTTTGCAGTTTGCCTATATAGCGCATTTTCAGCGTTACATCGTGCCTGCCGTCACGGCGCATGGTACGCACTTGCACGGCAGTGTAGGGCACGCCCAGGCGCATCATGTCCCTATCCTGTTTGCTGCGCTGGCTGCGTCCAAAGCAAGAAAAATGGACAGCTTCCAAAATATTGGTTTTGCCGCTGCCATTTTTTCCAAATATCACAGTGGTACCCCTATCAGGGTAGAGTGTGAGTTTTTCGTAGTTTCTGAAATTCTCCAGGTCTATGGATTCGATATACATTGATATGATTACACTAAAAGAGAAAGAGAGAGATGCCGTCTGCTAAAGGAAAACAAGGTTTCATATTAAATAAATGCCATTTTTAATATAACTTTTTATGAAACACGGAGAATATATCTATACACAAGAATGAATCAAAAATCGGAGCGTCAGCGGAAGTGACTGAGGGCTTGGTGTTGGGATAGCCTGCAAGTCGTTTGACTACCAAGGAATTCCTCCGTCAGGGCTGTCGCCGCGCCACCTCCTTTTACAAAGCTTTTCGTTTGCGTTTTTGCGATGTATTCGAATAAAAAGGTTTTGTGTTTTCTTGTAACTACGCGATTATACGCGCACGCTCATCAACAGATAGGTTTGATTGGGGTTGTTGTAGGGTGTTACC
>JBHADM010000098.1:0-20898 GCA_041855045.1 Bacillota bacterium
GATACCAAACTGCTGCTGGTCGGCCTGCAGGCGGAGGAAATCCCCGTGGCAGAAACGCCGCAGAACCTTGTATTCCTGATTGACGTGTCCGGCAGCATGGACAGTCCCGAAAAACTGCCGCTGGTACAGCGTGCATTTTCACTGCTGATCGACCATCTGCGTCCGACGGATACCATCAGCATCGTCACCTATGCGTCCAGCGAGGATGTGGTATTGGAAGGCGTGCCTGCCTCGCGCAAGGCGGAGCTGCTCGCTGCCGTGAACAACCTGATGGCAGGCGGCTCGACCAACGGTGCAGCAGGACTGCGCACCGCGTATGAGCTGGCGGAAAAATACGCTGTACAGGGCGCTGCAAACCGTGTGATCATGGCGACAGACGGCGACCTGAACGTGGGTGAAACCAGCGAACAGGCATTGGTTCGTTTGGTCACCGAGAAAAAGAAAAACGGCGTTGCCCTGACCGTGCTTGGCTTCGGCGGCTGGAACACAAAGGACAACCGCATGGAAGCCCTTGCCGATTACGGCGACGGCAACTATCACTACATAGACAGTGTGCATGAAGCGCGCCGCGCGCTGGTAACCGAAAGCGGCGGTACATTCCATACCGTAGCGAAAGACGTAAAGCTGCAGGTGGATTTCAACCCTGCCATGGTAAAGGGCTACCGCCTGATAGGCTATGAGGATCGTCTGCTGAATCCGGAGGACTTTGCCAACGATGCCGTCGACGGCGGAGAACTGGGCAGCGGTCATCGTGTCACTGCGCTGTACGAGATCGTACCCGCCTCCAGCAGCTTTGACTTCGGTGAAGTAAAAAGCCAGTACAGCGTACCGAGTACCGGCGCAAGCAAAGACTGGCTGACCCTGCATGTCCGCGCCAAAGCGCCCGAGGGAAGCGAAAGCCTACTGTACAGCTATCCGCTGACGGACGAATCGGCCTTCCCTGCGACGGAAAATCTGCAATTTGCCTCCGCCGTGGCGGAGATGGGCATGTTGCTGCGTGAAAGCGAGCTGCGTGGAAGCGCCAGCTGGGAGCACGCATTGGCAACGCTGCGATCCGTTCCCTCCATCAACGGCGACAGCGAAAAAGAGGAGCTTGTATACCTGATGGGGCTGATGGAAAAACAGCAGCAATTAGAAAGGAAATAAGCAAAGCTGCGTATTGTCTATATTTCCAATGCAAAAAAACGGATTACTTAAAGCATCCGACAAAGCAAACAGGATTGGCTTGTTACACGGCCAATCCTGTTTTGTGCTGAATGATAGGAACAATGTGTTGAAAAAACATGCGCAGCCCATCGTATTGGCGAAAAACAGAGAAGTACAGGCATAAGCCGACACTTCTCTGTTTTGTTGAAAAAATATCCACTGTGCCTGACAAGCATTTATGCCAAAAGCCTATCTCTTTTTTTCCCGATACAGCTGCTTCGTCTTATATCCCGCGCGCAGTATATCCAGCATCTCGGCCTGTCGCTTCGCAAGTGTGGTCGCCGTGCGCGCGCTGTACAGATACCTCGCCCAGTCGCGCTGGTATCCGGGCGCAAGCGCATCAAAAAATGCCAGCTCGCTTGGATATTGCGCCAGGCAGGCGCGCACATCCCCGACTTTGTCCGTATAGTCGCCCACGGATTGGGATGGCGCATTGCGCGGCTTCTGTTTGGCTCTGGACAAATACTTCAGGCCAATCAGCGTGTAGTTTTCGTCGAGCGCCTGCATTTTGTTGAACTTGTACTCGCAGTTCTGCGCATAGCCGTCACTGTCGTCCACACCCAGATAAGGGAATATCTCGTCGCGGCCTATGGGCGCATGCCCCAGGGGATTTTTCATCTTGGGATAGAAGAAATAGATGCAGCCGTTTTCGGCAAGAGCGTGGCTTGCCCAAAGGCTCTCTATACTCTGCTTCATTTCGGCAAGAGTGTATACATAGGCGAGTATCAAATCCGCTTGATCGTCTGTCTTTGCGGGCAGCCCCAACGCGTCAAAGGGGCTTGCTTCCCTTGCAGGGCGATAGAGAAGTATGCTTGTAAATTTGTCCAGCTTTAGTTTTTTGCGCAATTCTTCGTGCATGGCTTACTCCATAAAATCATTTTCTCGGTGCAGGTCAAAGTGATGGCGTTTGGTTTCCAATATGCCTTCCTTTTGCATTTTGCTCAGCTCAAAGCTCATCGCCGATCGGTCTACGCCCAGGTAATCCGACAGCTCCTGCCGGTTGTAGGGGATGTCGAAGGAGGTGCTGCCGCGGCTGATCGCCTGGTATGACAGGTAACTTAGCAGCCTGCCTCGTATGGTTTTGGCGGAGGTGTGAAAGATGCGGCGGCTGAGATGCAGGCTTTTGCGAGCGGAAATCTGCAGCAGGTTTTGCAGCAGCTTCTGTTCCGGCCCGCAGCTGCAGCCTTCGTGCTCAATCAGGTGGCGGATGTTCAGGAACATCACCTCGCAGGGGCGGCTTGCCACCACATTGACCATCAGCGGCTCATCCTGCAAAAAGGCGTAGTTCTCGCCGAATATTTTGCCTGCCGTCAGGCTGTCGAGTATGCTGCGGTTGCCCCAGATGTCGTTGCTCTCTATGCTGGCGGTGCCGTTGAGCAAAAGCCCGATTTTCTTTACCTTGTCGCCGGCGCTGAATATCACATTGCCCTTGTTGTAGCGACGCAGGCTGGCATCCAGACAGTGCAGCACAGGCTCTATGGCTGCCGGATCTATGCCCGAAAACAGCATGGTTTTGCTCAAAAATACAGTATCCACAAAAATGTCGGAAAATGCGTCCATAAAAACTCCTTTTTGTTGTTTTAACAACGGATTCGTTCGTTAAACTATACTACACTATGGATATAAAGTCAATGTGTCCGTCCTGTATAGGCCTTGCACAAAGAGCTTTACCCCGCAATGTTCGGGGCGCAGGCGGAGACTTTCCGCAGTCGGAAATCAAGGAAATGTATAATCGGGAGGCAGTATATGGAAGCCAAAGAATTCAAAATGTTTTGTTATCAATGTCAGGAAACAGCCGGCAACAGGGGCTGTACAAATATGGGCGTATGCGGTAAAAATCCGCAGGTTGCCGCCATGCAGGATCTGCTCGTGCACGCCAGCAAGCTGCTCGGTGCAGTGACCACACAGCTGCGCAAAGAGGGTAAGGAAGTAAGCGAGTCTACCAACCACAGAGTGACGCTCAACCTCTTTATCACCATCACCAACGCCAACTTTGACGAAGAAGCCATCGCTGCTGCAGTGACCGCAACCCTGACCGAAAAGGACAGACTGCTGGCACAGGTAAGCGACAGCAGCAAGCTGCCCAAAGCCGTGTTCTGGACAGGTGCACCGGCAGACTATGCCGCCAAGGCCAAAGAAGTGGGCGTATTGTCCACCGAAAATGAGGATATCCGTTCTCTGCGTGAGCTGACCATATACGGTCTGAAAGGTCTTTCCGCATACAGCAAGCATGCCAATGTACTGCTGCATGACGATGGTGAAGTAGATGCTTTCATACAGCGCGCACTGGCGGCCACATTGGACGACAGCCTCAGCCTGCAGGACAACATCGATCTCGTATTGGAAACCGGTAAATTCGGCGTGGCGGGCATGGCATTGTTAGATAAAGCCAACACCAGCACCTACGGCAATCCGGAAATCACCAAGGTAAACCTCGGCGTGCGCAACAATCCGGGCATATTGATCTCCGGACACGATCTGCGCGACTTGGAAATGCTGCTGGAGCAGACCAAGGGTACCGGCGTGGACGTATATACCCACTCCGAAATGCTGCCGGCACACTATTATCCTAAATTCAAGAAATATGACAACTTTGTAGGTAACTACGGAAACGCCTGGTGGAAACAGAAGGAAGAATTTGAGAGCTTCAACGGCCCCATACTCATGACCACCAACTGCATCGTTCCGCCTAAGGACAGCTACAGGGATAAGCTCTACACATCCGGCTCTGCGGGCTATCCGGGCTGCACACATATTCCCGGCGAGATCGGTGAATGGAAGGATTTCAGTCCTGTAATTGAACACGCAAAGAAATGCGCAGCCCCGACAGAAATCGAGCAAGGTGAAATCATAGGCGGCTTTGCCCATGCCCAGGTATTTGCGCTGGCAGACAAGGTGGTAGAGGCCGTGAAGAGCGGTGCCATCAAGCGCTTTGTGGTAATGGCAGGCTGCGACGGCAGAGCCAAATCCAGAAACTACTACACCGACTTTGCAAAAGCCCTGCCCAAGGAAGCGGTAATCCTTACTGCCGGCTGTGCAAAATACAAATACAATAAGCTGAACCTTGGCGATATCGGCGGCATTCCGCGCGTATTGGACGCCGGACAATGCAACGACTCCTATTCCCTGGCAGTGATTGCGCTGAAGTTGAAAGAGGTATTCGGCGTGGACAGCATCAATGATCTGCCCATCACCTACAATATCGCCTGGTATGAGCAAAAGGCCGTTATTGTATTGCTTGCCTTGCTCCACCTCGGCGTCAAGAACATCCACTTGGGTCCGACACTCCCCGGTTTCCTTTCTCCCAATGTGGCAAAGGTGCTGGTAGAGAACTTCGGCATCGCCGGCATCGGCAGCGTAGAGGACGACATCCGTTTGTTCTTCCCGGAACAGGCAGTCTAAGACATTTTTCCGCTTGCGTGTAAAGTGCTTTGCACGCAAGCATTTTTATCACTAAAGGAGCGAACATGAGCGCATTTATAGGACCGATTCACCATCAGCTGTACCGCAAAATCGGCTTGCAGGAAGGCTTGACCGAGTACATCATACAGGCCGTGGACAACGAGGAAAGCAGGCAGGCGCTGCGCGGATTTTTGGAGCAATCCGTCGGCAGCGGCGACACGCCGCCCCTGGAGGAGGTTGTCGATCACAGCAACATACACGGTTGGATGGAGCAGCGTTTGCAGCGTGCTGAGCGTCGTTTTGCTCTGCTGGTAACAACCCTGTTGCAAAACGAGGCAGAACTCTTGCCCGCACTCTGCGAGGTGTTGGAAGAAAATGGCAAATCCATGTCCTTTGACGGTATCCGACATGCTTTGGACGCATACAAAGCGGTGGAATCCATCGTGCTGGAGGGCATGCCATGCGACCGCGCAAGCCGCATCGCAGAGCAGAGCGAGGATGCCGTGCGCATAGAGCAGCTAAGCTGCCTGCACAGCCCTTTCTGGACAGAGGTAAACGGCGATGTCGCGCACTATTATACCCTGCGCACTGCCTGGCTCAACGGCCTGCTCAGCAAGAGTGATTGCCGTTATGTCAAAGAGGGCAATGTGATCTCGATTGTGCACAGCAAGTAAATATCAAATAACAATATATATTGGAGGATTCTATGCAATTTCAAGATTGGAAAGACAAAGTAGACACTTTTCAAAAAATAGACGTACGCGGCCTGTCCGGTAACTTTTTTAACGGTATCAAGGGCAAGGCGCAAGCCCTGCAAGAGGGTGAGGGTATTACGATCGTGCAGACCTTTGAGCCACATCCGCTCTACCCCGTTATGGAGGACATGGGTTTCGTGCACCATTGCGAGCAGAAGGGAAGCACCGAATTCCACGTACATTTTTACCGCAGTGCGGTGCAGGAAGGCAATGACGCGCCGTATAAACCATTGGCGTTGCTCAACTATCCCCTTATTGATGAGGAGTTGGGTAAAATCGCCGTGGATTTTTGGAACCTGACATGGAACGACAGCAAGCGCAAACTCCCTTATGAATTTCGCCTATTGCTATCCCTTGCCAACGCCGTTGGCGCGGGCCGTATGCGCCAGGCCAGCCGTGAGCTGGTGAAAGCCTATGCGCATGGATTGGACAGTGCCATGCTGGACGATACCTTTGAGCAGATCGCATGGAACCAGGGCATCGGTTTCTTCAGCTCCGAAGTCGGCCCATCTGAGCTTTTCAAGGCCTATAAGCTGATCAAGCGCATGGAGAAGCAAGGCAAACCACGCGCCGAGATCGTCGCCCTGCTCAAGGAAACATTTGGAGAGAAAAACGAGGATGTCGGCGTGATGTAAGCTGGCAGCAAAAAACACAGAGATTAGTATAAAATAAACAAAACGAACCACCAGCTATAGTGAGGCGACCCCAAAAAGTTAGACAAAAAAATCTAACGAATGGAGGTCGATACATAGGATGGTGGTTCGTTTTTTGATAGGCGGTACGCTTGCATGTAAATCAAAACCGTTTTTTTTGGATACGGACAGCCCATTTCCCAATCGGCTGCGCAGAGGTTTTCATGCAATGTGAAACCAGGTTTGCTGTCGAAACGGTCTATCGGCCGTATGAAAAAACAGATATTCTTTGTCCGCTTTCGTTTGAGCAGAAGCAATACGATACTGTCATAAAAACTTCGAATAGGTACAGCGGCATTCCGCATCCGTATCATTACATAAAAGCATGCAGCAAAACTTTTTTGTTGCTGCCGCCATGTGTTGTTCCAAATATTTGCGCGGCGAATCGTCGGTGCAGTAATATACTCATGCAACGTCCCCGCAAAATTTTTTTGAAAGCATGTTGTATTTTTATGCTGCCTGTCGTCTAATATGTGTAAGGAGGTGAGAATAATGCAGGAATGTCAAATAAGGGACTTTGAGGAATTGGTGCAAGCCTATCAAAGCAACCTGCTGCGCCTGTGCTATCTCTACCTTCGTGACGAAAGCCTCGCACAGGACGCTGTGCAGGAAAGCTTTATCAAAGCCTATCGCGCATTTGATGGATTTGCGCATCTGAGCAATCCCAAAACATGGCTGACGCGCATTGCCGTCAACACCTGTAAAGATATGCGTAAGTCCTCATGGTTTCGGTATCTCTACCAGGCTGTCAGCTTTGACGCCATTGCCGAAATACCGAACGAAGGCGTGCAGGAAAGCGGAAACCATCAGGAACTCGTCACACACATTATGCAGCTGCCCCAAAAACTAAGAGAAGTTGTACTGCTCTATTATTATCAGGATATCAACATGGTGGAAATCGCCAATATACTCGGCATTTCCCAACAGGCGGTCAGCACGCGCCTTAAACGCGCAAAGCTCGCGCTGCAAAAAGTACTAAAGGAGGACATGCAGTATGAATGAGCAAAACATGAAACAGCATATTCAAAAAGCCATCGATAGCACTGTTCGCATTGCTGAAGATGTCCGCCTGAGCCAGCGTATAATCGCACTACAAAAAGGAGAAGAAGCTATGAAACGTAAATTATCATGGAGTGCTGTCCTTATTACAGCATTGAGTCTTGTGGCAGTCATCGCCATAGCGAGCACCTTGATTTTCTCGCAGGGCTATGATTTCAGCCGCAAGGCAAGAGATGAAATGAAGTCCAAATACGGCATAGACGAAAGCATGCTCACGGTATTTCATATAAGCCCCGTGAAAGAGGAAAACGGTCAGAAAATCATAACTTTTAGCGGCACAAACGAATGGGCGGAGCAGCTCGGCGTGTATACCGCCACACAAAAAGACAAAGAGTTCAGCTTGAGCTGGTCGCATGACGGGAAATCCACCGAGGGCGGATTGGACGCAGCTTATTGGGGCAAAGAGCAAATACAGCTCATTTGCAACGATTATGAAAACACCTTCCGCAGTTTTACCAAAAAACACGGGGTCAAAAATCTGCCGCCCACCGAAGAGGAGATAGCTAAAACCATGTCCAGGCAGAAAGAGGATGCGGAGGCTATAAAGGCTATATCCAAGGTGACGGAAGAGGAAGCGTGGGCATTGGCGCAGGACGCCATTATCCAAGCCTACCCGTATATCGGAGAGAATCTATCTCATCTTGAAAAACTCGACTTCCTGTACCAGATGTATGGGGATCAGCCGGCCATATATGTAAGCTATGGCTATACTGAGGAAACGCACTTTGGCAACTATGAGGTATACATTCATGCCGAAACCAAGGAGATTCTGGAAGTGCTGTACGACTCCGGCATGGCAGGCAACGGCTGATGAGGTGAATATATATGCTTAAAAGACAGGCTTGCCTGTCTTTTTTTGCAGACTCTAAACAGAGGCGGCGCTGTGTCGAAATAAAAGCATTTCCCCTTGCGCCAAGAGAGCTTGTTTGTCCGGAACGCTATGCCATCTTACAGCATGTTAAGCAGCGAAGTCGAATTTTTGTATGGAGCCTGCCTTGTACATTTTAAGGACATTTGACTGTGTTTTTGTGAAAATGAAAAAATCATAGTCAATTTTACATTTTTTTACTCTTTTTATGAATCTCATTGACTTTTTTTAGAATTAATAGTATTATAATTATTATGTAATGCCGATTACATCTCTTTTTTACGGAAAAATATAAGCTCGGCATTCGATTTGTTGCACGCTTGCTTTTTAACTTATTTGAAACATAGAAAGTATGCACTGTTGACGGTGCTTAGACCCATACTGGTACTTGCCGCATACTGCCGACGAGAGAAAGCGCGAATACTATGGGATTGCGCATCGTCATGTGATTGGCAGGCAGGAGAGCAGCCCTTGTAAAAAACATGGCGGATAAATTATACACGATAAATATGAGGCGGTAACAGCACGCTGTTTATGCCGAATGAGGGAACGAATATGCATAACATCTTCACAAAAAAGAGCATATCTATAAGTGTCGTCTTGGCATTGTTATGGAGCATCCTTTCTTTATGGACAGCGCCGTTTGTCCGGGCGGCGGAGCTTCCCTATGCAATACAGAACTTGAAAATGCTGAACACGACGAATACGGTAACGACCGAATTCTTTGAGCATCAAAATCTGTCCATTAACTTTGATTGGTTTGTACCCGATCCGACAGGGCACTTGGCAGCACCGATTGCGCAGGGCGATTTTTTCAACATTCCCATACCGGATCGCTTCATTATCCCAAACGGCTCAACCTACACGGACTTTGTGTTCAAAGATCCGCTGAACCCCGCCATAACCTTGGCAACCGGTAAAATTACGCCGGGCGTAAACGGAGGCGGTGTCCTGAAAGTTGAGTTTACAGCCGATGCCGTAGGTTATACCCGCGCCAACTTTAATATCACCATGTCGGCGCGTTGGAACAGGGTGCAGTACAGCTATCCGGTAGATACTCCCGTGACGGTTATATTTGGCGATCAAACGCTTAATGTTACGGTAAAACCCCAACCGCCGCAGCATTTTGCAAACGAAAAATTAAATAAATGGATTAACAGCACATTAAACGGCTTGGGAAATGCCACCTGGAACCTACGCATCAACGGTGAGCATAGTGCAAAACAAAATGTGGTGATTACCGATACCATAGGGCATATTCCCAATACCAATCCGCCCACCAATGTGGTGTTCTTACCGGCCACTTTCCGCCTGCGCAAAGGTACCTTCAACGCCAACGGTTCCGTGCTGGAAAACGCGGAGAATGTCGATTTGACCGGCAAACTGGTATTTTCTCCCGACATGAAAAGCTTTACGCTGACCATAGGCGATATTTTGGAGGAAGACGATAAGAAGTCCTACCTGTTCAACTATCATACCAACTATGAAAACGGCGTAGGTATCCGCAACTCAGCGGTGTTTTCTGCCGATGGTTTGCCCAACGTAATGCGCAGTCAGGATTTTCAGGTAACGACAGGATCCGGCGCAGGAGCTGATTTGAACAGCAAAATCAAAATCATCAAAATGGCTTCGGATAACAACGTATACGGCTTGTCCGGCGCGGTATTCCGCGTAACCCATGTACCCACAGGGCAGGCGACAGACTATACAACCGACTCCATGGGCGTGCTGGTGACACCGGTGCTGACACCCGGCAGATACAGAATCCAGGAGATTTCACCACCGCCGGGCTATGTTTCCAACGGCTTTGACATCACTGTCATCATCGAAGCAAACAGAACAAACATTCGCACCCTGCGCAACGAGCCTATTCGCCGTGATATCAGCGTACAAAAGCTGTGGGATCCCGTAGATGTGGTGCTGAAACAGCCGGTTGCAATAGAGCTCTATGCAGACGATGTGCGTGTCGCTACCCAAACGCTGAACGAAGGCAACAACTTTAGCCATAACTTCTCCAACCTAAGGCGTTATCGGGTTGGAAAAGGCAATAGCGAAGAGATTGTGTACACCGTAAAAGAAGTGGGCACGATTGCCGGCATTACCACAAGCTATGGCGGCGATATGAACAACGGCCTCACCGTGACAAACCGCTTTGATCCGACGAATATGGACGTTACCGCCAATGTGGTGTGGGTAGGTACGCCGCCTCCGGGTGAAACGCAACCCACCGTATACTTCAAGCTCTTCCGCCGAACAGCAGGCGGCGCAGAGGAGGCGGTAACCACAGCGCCCATTATGTCCTTGCCGCCCGGCACAAACTCCGTTACATGGACGGGACTGCCTTCCAGCACTCCGCTTGGCGTGGAATATATCTACTATGTGCGTGAAACCGATTCCGGCGGCACCGAGTTAAGCGGGCAGATATTCAACATCGCAGGCAGCGGCGGCGGGTTGACGGTCACCAACACCTGGCGCGTCACCAACCGCATACCACAGACAGGCGACAGCACGAATATTACAGCATTGCTCTTGGCGATGTTATTGGCAGGCACAACTATCCTTATTGCAAAGCGTAAAACTTCCGTTAATAAATAAAATCAGCACCCCGAGGGGTGCTTTTTTGATGATTGTGGCGAGCTCGGATAAAATATCGCCTGTAAAACAGATAGAATATGTTTCTTAAATCGTATTTGCCTATGATGTATATGAACTTTTTAAATCAAATGCATTTTACTTTTTCATCGCATCCAGTACATAGGGGTTCATATAAGCCCTTACATCCTGCAAAGGCAGCGCGGCGTCGAAATACTCTCCGTAGGAGCGAGGTACCGCCAAGCTTACCACAATGCCATCGGGCTTGAGTAAGAAAAAGCTGGGATAGCTGACATTAAAAGGGCTTTCGTCCAACTCTATCAGATAGTTCATCATATCGTTGAAAAACTGTTCGTTCTGTGTACGGGGCAGAGCATTGTCATAGCTGATGGCAGGGGCCTCGGATACGGCCGCCTTGTTTAAAAATACAGCATGGAGCTGCCGCTCGTATTGGTCGGTGTAGAAAGCATCCCGCAAGCGTATATTCTGCAGGGTATAACGATCTATATTATAGGCGAATATCTCCTTGCTTTCGTGCATGGAAAGCACGTCGCTTTGGTATCCCCATATCACAAAGCTGACAATAGACTCGTTGGCAAAGGTAACCATGCAGCGATAGTCCTTTGTGCCCAGCACCTTTGTGCCGTCTGCATAGTACTTCCACTCCCGACTGTTGTCGTTGAGCTGCGCCTCGTCCAAATCAAAAGGGATAAGCGATGCGACAATATTCAATATCACCGGGTTGATATCATCCCCGGGCATAAATTGCGGATATTCTATGCGTATATCGTTACGCTCATAGACCTGTATGCTGTAATCCGCTTGCGCATGTGCTTTGCCCTGCAGCAAAAGAGCGAGCAATAAAAATAGTATTATTTTTTTCATCGGATACCTCCTTTCCATATATAGAACGAAAACGCAGCGTATTTTGTTCCTTATGTACAGTGTACCATATTTTGTACAAATTTGTCAGTTGCTTTCATGTAAAATATGTTATAATACATCCAAAGGAGTGAAATATATGTCCAGGAAAACCAATCAAAAAGCCAAGCTGCTGATGCTGGCGCGCATATTTGAAAACGATACCGACGAAAACCATCCGTTGACGCTCAAACAGCTTATTGAAAAGCTGGAAAGCAACGGTACCCCTGTGGATAGAAAAACCTTGTATACCGATATAGAGGAGCTGCGTTTGGCAGGCTATGATATCATCATAGACAATAAAGGCAGATACAGCAATTATTATTTGGGAGAGCGCAATTTTGAGCTGGCGGAAATCAAGCTTTTGGTCGATTCCGTACAATCCGCAAAGTTCATTACCGAAAAAAAGAGCAACCGCCTGATCAAAAAGCTCGAAAGCTTGGTGAGTGTGCACCAGGCCAAACACCTGAAGCGTCAGGTGATTATTTCCGGCCGTATCAAAACCATGAACGAAAGCATATACTACAACGTGGATAAGCTGCACGAAGCCATCATCGCAAAGCGGCAGATCAGTTTTCAGTACTTCCAATGGAACCGCTACAAGAAAATGGAGATGCGCCGCGGCGGCGGGCTCTATACCGTCAGCCCCTTCTGCCTGATGTGGGACAACGAAAAGTACTATCTGGTGGCATACGAGGCGCAATCGGATACGCTCAAGCACTTCCGTGTGGATAAAATGAAAAGCATTGCCCTGTTGAACGAGCATATATTGGGTGAGGAAGCCTTTGCAGAGTTTAACGTTGCCGAATACAGCAACAGCCTGTTCGGTATGTTTGGCGGCCCACAGGAGCACGTTACCCTGCAGTGTCATAACGATTTGGCAGGTGTGATTATCGACCGCTTCGGTAAAAAGGTGACGCTCAGTCCGGTGGGTGAGGATGCTTTCAAGGTCGTAGTGGATGTTGCCGTCAGCGATCAGTTTCTGGCATGGGTCATATCCCTGGGCGAAGGCGTGCGTATCACCGCGCCGCTGCGCGTGGTGGAGGAAATCCGCGCCAAGTCCGAACGCTTATATAAACAATATCATAACGATACACTGTGAGTTTGTCTATAAAAACATGTTATGCTGCGCTTATTTCAATGCATGGAATATAGCATAGCGAAGACTCCTCGTGACAGGGGAGTCTTTTGCTTGCCTGCGTATAACTGAAATGGCGGAATTGGGTTTTCTGAAAAATTCATTTTACATCTCCTTTATAAGAGACCAATAGGTGTGTCTATTGTACATTAAACCTGTTATGATGGTATCATAGAGTAAACCAAGGAGGTTGTTTTATGGCTATATACATCACAGTGACGGGTACCGGTTTCAGATACGGCACGGATTTTGTAAAAAAGAAAATGGTATTTACTTTGGAAAAAGAGCCGGATAATAAATACGATAAAGAAGCGATCAAGGTGATATTGCCCGGCGTGGGCGAGATCGGCTATGTGGCAAACAGTGCCAAAACCGTTATCGGCGAGTGTTACAGCGCCGGCCGCCTATACGACAAAATGGGCGAGACCTGCCAGGCCAAATTTAAGTATAACCTGAACGGCTCCATCGTGTGCAAGGTCAAAAAGAAAAGCCTGCTCGAAAAAGAAAGTAAGCCTGTAAAAGCCGATAAGCAGAAAAAACAGGAAAATGATTTGGAAGTAATTTATGACCGAAATACTGATACGGACAAGCCCCTGCCCTTTTAAACCAAACGGCGCCTCGCGATTATGCAGAGGGCGCCGTTTGCTTATATTGCTGAAATTCATGCCACAAAATACGGCGCTGACTTTACTCACGCGCCTTACATACAAACAGCCAGTGGTTGCTGGCGCCCAGCAGATGCACATCCTCACATCTTGCAGCGTGCCAGCGGCGGTAGTTCGAATAGGCTTCCTCGCTCATCTGCTGCAGCTGCGGGGCAAGCAGCTCCGCAAAGCCGTCGGAAGCGATTATGCGCTGGATGGCAAGCCCGTTCTCCTGCAGCAACGCCTTCGCTTCGTCCAGCCTGAAGAATATGAAGGGGCGATTGTGCAAGCGTAAGCGTTCTTTGTCATAATCCCCATGTGCAAACCATTCTGTATCATAGCCTGTTTCCGTCATGGGCACCATATCGTGGTTAATGAAGCTGATGAGTATATTTCCGCCCTTTTTGCACACACGTTTTGCTTCCTGCAGCGTAAAGTTCTGATCCGCTTTGCTGCCAAGATGATAGAGCGGGCCGAGCAACAGCACCATATCAAAACTTTTGTCAGGCAAATCCGCCATATTCAAGGAGCTTGCCTGTCGTATCTGCATGCAGAGTTCCGCCGCCTTTTCCTGCAGCTGTGCAAAGTTGCGTGAAGCCGGTTCCCAGGCGCAGACCTTATGTCCTGCCTGTGCAAGCGGTACGGCATATACGCCTGTACCTGCGCCCATGTCCAGTATATGCGACTGCGGTGCGAGCAAGCTTTGTATCACGGAAAATGTGGTTTCAAACTCCACCGATCCGGTGCGCCCCTGCAGGCGCATTTCTTCGTTAAAAAACTGATATATTTTCTCGTTGCGCGCCATATCGTCCGGTATACGCGCAATTTCTTCAAATGTCCTGTTCATGTTTTCCCAAATCCAGCACCATCAGATAGAAGCTGTGATAGACCTTTCCGATTTTGAATGCGTGTTCCAACTCGCCGTATATGCGAAAGCCGTATTTTTTGTATAGGGCGATGGCGGCCTCGTTGTGCGTCAATACCGTAAGCTCCATCTGCTCTATCACAGGGGATTGTCGGGCAAAGTCTATGAGCGCCTCCATCAGCTGGCTTCCCACCTTTTTTCGCCAGTAAGCCTTGCGTACGCTCATGCCTATGCCGGCCCTGTGCGCCGTGCGCTCTGTGGCAGCACCGCCGATGTTGGCAATGCCGATCAGCAAGTCCCCGTCAAATGCGCCCAACATCGTGCTGCGTTCCGTATGCATTTGCTCCAGCAGCTCCCGCTCCTTCTCGAGCGTCATGCCGGGTATGCCGCGTGCGTCGTAGTTCAGATTATTTGTTTCTCCAAATACAAGGCTCAAATATTCCAGAACCTGCTCGGCATGCTCCGGTAGCAGTTTTTTGATTGTGTAAGTCATGCTGTCACTCCTTTTTTGAACAAGTGTCATCCGGGTCTATGATGTTTACCTGGTCATAACCTATGTTTTCGTTGGCATCCTGCAGTTGTTGGTCTGTCACGTTTTCGCAGCAATGCACATAGGCAAGCGCTTTGTCCGGCAGCGTCCTGACATCGCATACGCTGCCTATGCGCATAAGAGTCTGCTTTAACTTTATGGCGCAAAAGGCGCATATTATGCCTTTGATATCCAATTGTTTTTTCATAGAAAACCACTCCTTTTTGCTATTATACAGGAAAATGAACAGAAGTCAAAACATTTGGACGGATGCATGCAAACAGAGGCGGAATGCAATAGTATAGTTTGCTCTGCAGATATATTGGGAAACACTTTTGTACCCTATTTACCTTGTATATCTGATATGATACAATAAAGCAAATTCCGAAAGACGGTGAGACGATCATGGCAAGTGAATATGATATAGAGCAAGGGGCTGTCTGCCGGCTGCAAAAAGACTTTCCTTATTTGTCCGACGACGAGGCCTATCGCTGGCTGTATGAGGAGTGCAGCGAATATGCACGCAGCGAGTATCTGAAAATTGCCCAAAAAGAGCTGGAAGATGAGGACTTTCAGGACTATATCCTATGGGATACATTCATCAATACCGACAGAATAGGCTAAGCCGTCAAAACAATATGTACATGCTCCCTTAGGCAAAAACACAGAGCACGGCGAAAATGCAGCGGATGTCTGTAAGCTGCGCGACTCCCTAAAACTCCCCACAGAAAGGAGCACTTTATGATACAACTCAAAAAAGGCGACCGTATCGCCATTGTCAGCCTCTCCAGCGGCATACTCGGCGAGCCCTTCTGCGCCCACCAGGTAGAGCTGGGCAAAAAACGGCTGGAGGAGTTCGGCCTGGAGGTCGTGTTTATGCCTCATGCGCTCAAAGGCCTGGACTATGTGAAAGCCCATCCCGAAAAACGCGCCGAGGATCTGCTTGCCGCCTTTGCGGATAACAGTATACAGGGCATACAATGCGCCATAGGCGGCGAGGACACGTTTCGGATTGCGCCCTATCTGCTCAATGACGAGGCAAAGAGCGTCATACAGCGCCATCCCAAGTTTTTTATGGGCTATTCCGACAGCACGGTCGACCACCTGATGCTGCTCAAATTGGGATTGCCCACGTACTATGGATTAAGCTTCCTCACCTGCTTTGCCGAGCTGGGTGAGAGCATGCTGCCGTACAGCAGGCAGAGCTTTGCAAACATCTTTACGGATAAGCCCTTTGATTTTGCGCCAAGCCCCGTATGGTATGAGGAACGCAGCGACTTCTCCGCCAGCAGGATCGGTGTGCCGCGCGTTTCGCACAGCGACAGCAAAGGATTCGAGCTGCTGCAGGGCGATCCGCAGTTTGCAGGCCATCTGGTGGGCGGATGCATAGAGAGCATATATGACCTGCTCGCGGGCGAACGCTATCCGGAGGAAGCCCAAATCAACCGAACATATCAGATTTTCCCGGAAAAAGCTTATTTTGAACGCGCCATACTTTTTCTGGAAACATCCGAAGATCAGCCGACACCGGAGAAATACGGGCATATGCTCCGTACACTCGCCGCGCATATAGACTTTGGCAAGCTGCACGGCATATTCATCGGGAAGCCGCAGAACGAAGTGCATTATGAGGCCTATAAGCAGGTTTTGAAGGCACTTGTGCCGGCTCATGTACCCATACTGTACAACCTGCATTTCGGGCACGCCTATCCCAAAATGCTCCTGCAATACGGCGCACAGGCGCAGGCAGATGCCATCGCGCAGCGCATACGGGTGGAACGGCTGTAGAAACACATCGTTTCATAATAAACACGAAAAAAAGCGCTATTCCATTTAAAGCGCGATTGCATGTTCCGTCAGCCAACTCCGCAGTCACCAAGGCAGGCTTTGGCGCAAGGCTGCGCGCGGGTATCTTAGCACCTTAATAATGTGCTGTTTTATTTGACAATGGCAGAAGTACTATCGACACATCGAAAGCGCATATCCGTATGCGTTTTTTAGTTTGGAAAAATATAGTTTTGCAACCGCCCCGCTTTACCCAAAACCAGAAATTGAGTATAATAAATACATACTGACATTTTATAATTTAAAAACTGTGACGTTCAGCAGCAGTTTGAGGAGGTATGGCATGTTCCGTTTCTATCCCGCCGATTTTCTGAAAACAGATGAAATCTCGCTTCGATTGGAGCGTACCAAGCCTGCCGACCCGCAAAAAAACTATTTTCCCGCCTATTATTTTGCCATATGCAATCCGCAGGGGGAGCCTATGGGCAAGTGCGATTTGCGCATAGGCTATGACGACAATCTTTACTATGGCGGACATATAGGCTATACGGTAGAGCCTGCCTGGCGCGGGCATCACTATGCCGCCAAGGCGTGCCGGCTGCTTTTCTCCCTTGCAAAGCTGCACGATATGCCCTATCTCTACATCACATGCAATCCCGACAACCACGCCTCCCGCAAGACCTGCGAATACCTTGGCGCAGCTTTTGTGGAGTGTGCGGAGCTGCCTGCAGACAACCCGATGAGAGTGCAGGACGGAGAAACGCATAAGCTGATATATCGTGTGGATTTGCAGAAATAATATATGTTGTTTTTTGCATAACACAGCATATTCCCAATCACTAAACCCGCAAACGATTATAAATAAAGGCTTGCAAAAATGGGGGGGGGTAAAGTATAATGCAAGGTATAGTTTTTTATTCCATATAAACACTATGCCCTGCCAATGTTCTAACACAGATGGAGGCTCTGATGTGAAAAACCTGCTGTTTCCCATACGCAAAACAAAATACTTCCTGTATATCCCCATTTATTTCTTTGTGTTTAAAGCTATCAACAAGCGTCTGTGCAAGTACGGCAAGGAAGAGCGTACGCTCTATGCGCCGCTGGATTCCTTCCTGCACGGCGCCAAGCGTTTGCAGCGCTTCCGCACACTGGGCATGCCGAGACAATCGTTTTACTTTCCAAACTTGATTCAAAGAAGCATATCAATGTTGATTTTCCAATAGTTGATATGGACTTAACAATTGCCGAGAGTAAGGCAACCTATAAACAGATTCAAAATTATATTTTTGAAAAATTTGGACTTAAAGTGTCTACACTTTATATTGCACAAGTGAAGAGAAAATATGGTTTAGACAATTGGGAACACTATAATATTTCAAACAGCGAGAATCAGAAAGTTCCAGAGTGTCCGTTTGAAAAGGAAAAGGCAATTATGGATGTTTTGAGTGATGAACTAAAGAGTTATAGCAAATGGGAAAAATTGAAAGCATAAAACAAACGCAAATTGCTTATTTAAAAGAGCAAAGTGAATCTGAACAAATTTATGAGATCTTAAGAGGGTAAATTTAAATTACATAAAAATAGAAAACAGAAAGGTGCTTAAATGGTGGAGAACAACAAAGACAGTTTGAATAGTATAAGGAGTGAAATCATCATATATCAAACGGATGATGGGCAGACGAAAATAGATGTTAAATTTGAAGATGAAACTGTTTGGCTTACGCAAGCACAATTGTGTGAACTTTACCAAACCAGTAAATCAAATATCAGCGAGCATGTTAAGCACATCTTTGAAGAGGGTGAGTTAGAGGAAAATGCAGTTGTTCGGAATTTCCGAACAACTGCTGTTGACGGAAAAAACTATAATATAACGCACTATAATCTTGATATGATTATTTCTCTTGGATATAGAGTAAAATCTAAAATTGCTACAAAATTCCGGCGTTGGGCCACTGAACGCTTAAAGGAATACATGATAAAAGGCTTTACAATGGATGATGAAAGGTTGAAAGAATTGGGCGGCGGTAATTACTGGAAAGAGTTATTAGACCGCATTCGGGATATACGCTCGTCAGAGAAAGTTATGTACCGGCAAGTACTTGACCTTTATGCAACAAGTGTTGACTATAATCCCAAAAGTAATGAATCCATTTCGTTTTTTAAAATGGTGCAAAATAAATTACATTATGCAGCACATGGACATACAGCAGCAGAAGTGGTATACAAGCGTGCGGACGCAAGTCAGCCTTTTATGGGGTTAAAAAGTTTTTCTGGTGATTTTCCAGCATTGAAAGATATAAGTATTGCAAAGAATTACCTTAGAATCATCTTTTTATAGTAAGATTTCCCCATGTAATAAATGTCAATATTCGCAAAAAAATTGTTATCCTTGTTACTTAACAGTTAAAGATGAAGTAAGTATTTGTAAAGAAATGATAAGTAGATGTCCCAGTATTATAGGAGAAAATTGATATGAAGATTATTGAAGGATATCCGATAAGAGAAGCTAAAGTAACCGATGGATATAAACTATTTAATACAAAACATTACACAGGTATTCAATTAGATACTTTAACATACGATATATTTAAACAATTATCTAAATTGGACAAAATCACAGATATTGAAATCCAGGAACTTTCAAAAAGAAAAGATATAGATATTGTTTTAATTAATGATTTTATCTCTTAATCTTATAGAAAAGGTTTTATTTAGGAGGATAGTTAATGAAAAATTTATTATCTCCCATACGCAAAACAAAATACTTCCTCTACTTCTTCGCCTCGCTGAACATACTGGTCAGCCTGACACTGCCCTTTATGCTCAAGGACATCACCGATCTGGTGGCAAAGGGCGATATCGGCGCGGATTTTGTCAGGCAGTGCCTGCTGTATTTTGCGGTATTGCTTGGTTTTTTTATAACGAATACCACACAGAACTATGTGTGGCACTGTTATATCAAAACGGCGGTCAACCTGCATAGAAAATACACTATCCGCCATATTCTGAAAAAGCCCCTTTCTTTTTTCACAAAGTTCGGCAGCGGCGACATCGTCAGCCGCCTGCTGCAGGATACGGATATATACGGCGCAAGCCGCGCTGTCAGTACCCTGATGATCGTGCTGAACTGTCTGAACCTGGCGGGAACCCTGGGATTTATGTTCCTCATCAATCCCCTCATGGCGGCGATGATTCTGCTGTACATACCCATCTACTTCTTTGTGTTTAAAGCCATCAACAAGCGCCTGCGCAAGTATGGTAAGGAGGAGCGCACGCTCTATGCGCCGCTGGTAAGCCGCAGCAACGAGATGATACAGGGCATAGAAACCATACACTACGACAATCAGAGCGACTTTTTTGAAGCGCGCTATGTGCGTTCGCTGGATTCCTTCCTGCACGGCGCCAAGCGTTTGCAGCGCTTCCGCACACTGGGCATGTCGATCAACACCTTTCTCCTGGGCTTGCTGCCCTTTGCGGTGCTGGTGCTCGGCGGCGTGCTGGTGGTGCAGGGCAATATGACATTGGGCGGTTTGTTTGCCTTTTATGCCTATGTGCAATATCTGGAGGAGCCCATCCGCAATCTGACGGATGTAAACATCAATCTGCAGTCCTCCGTCGGCTCCAAAGAGCGTCTGGACGAGATACTCAACTATCCGGACGACAATCAGCAGAACGGCAGGGTGCTGACAGAGCCCATATCCGCAATCCATTTTGAGGATGTTGATTTTCATTATGAGGAAAAGAAGGATATTCTCAAAAACTTTAGTCTTTCCCTCGTCAGGGGCGACAGGCTTGCCATATCCGGCCCCAGCGGTGTTGGCAAAAGTACCTTGATAAAACTGCTGTTGGGACAGCTGAAAAGCAGTCGGGGCGATGTGCGCATCAACAGCCAAAGCGTACAGGACATACAAAGCGCATCCTATATTCCCCAAATTGCCTATGTACGGCAGAATCCTTTCATGTTTGAAGGTACCATGCTGGAGAATATAGCCTATGGCGCAGGCTTGGACGGTGTTGATAAAGCCTTTGACATCGCCTGCCTGGACACCTTTACCACGCTGGATGCCCTGTCCGTTCAGGAAATCAGACAAAACGGCGAAAATATCTCTGGCGGTGAGCGGCAGCGCATTGCCATTGCCAGGGCCATACTCAAAGATGCCGATGTGCTGATACTGGACGAGCCGACCTCCGCGCTGGACACGGAAACCGAACGGCGTTTCGTGCAGAAGCTGGATGCCTTCCTTGCACAAAAACCGACCATGCTGATTTGCATTACCCACAGAGACGCCATTCTAAGCATATGCAATAAACAGCTTGTGTTCCGTGGCGATGCCGTGGCGGATATACGGGAGATACATAAGGCAGGTGCAAAATGAACAGACAGGAACAGCTGCAGGCCTTGCAATGGCGCATGATTGCCCATGAGCATGGCAATCCCA
>JBHADM010000099.1:0-9632 GCA_041855045.1 Bacillota bacterium
ACATATGTAAAGAATCTACGGAATAAAATTGAGTAAAAACGGCATGACAAATGTAAATTGTGAAAGAAATGTAAATTAATTTGTTAATCAACAGGCAATAAAGCATGTCCATGCTCTGCTTCATAACTACCCTATTCGGCTCTCTCACAACAGTTGATACGGAATACGAATTAGAACAGGCGATACCCTGTATCAAACAGTATGATATTATGACTTCAATCCTTATCGCTCTTTACGGAATCATCGCTCTCTGTTTATGTATTCGTGCCAGGTCTATAATTACATAAAATACTGTTTCTGTTTAATAATAGTATGCATAAAAAAATGCGCATTGATTTCACGGTATCACTTTGATGCAATATAGAAAAATTTACAACAGAGGTTATATGATCACCAAACTTAGAGAAGAGCAGTATTTGGATGCGGCAAACATCCATGCGCTGGCTTGGATTGAAGCAAAAAAAGGCATATTTCCGGAGGAAACACTTGCGAAAGTCACGGCGCAAACGCGCCTGAGCTATATTCAAAAGCTGATAGACACAGGCTATCAGCTGTATCTGCTTACGGAGGAAAAACCCATAGGCATGGTTGCGGTCAAAGAGGATCTGATAGAAGCATTGTACATACTGCCTTCCGAGCAGAACAAAGGCCACGGTACGAAGCTGCTTCACTTTGCCATGGAACACTGCACTGACCTGCCCCGCCTTTGGATCATGGACAATAATGTCCGCGCACAGAAGCTCTATGAACGGCATGGATTCCGCCTGACCGGGAATAAAAAACAGCTGCGAGAGGATTTGTATGAGCTGGAGATGGTTTGGGACGGGCGTGGAGGAGGTATATGACAAAGCAATATAAGGTCTAAAAAATCACTTTTTCCTCATAAAAACCGAGGTATCCCTCGGTTTTTATTCTATACTCATTATTTATTATTTCGATTGTCCAACACGAACTTCTTGATGGCCTGGAAGCTCTGTTTGCTGAGCACATGCTCTATACGGCAGGCTTCGGAAGCGGCGGTGGCAGGATCTACACCCAGACTTTTGAGCCATTGTGTAAAAAACACATGACGTTCGTACATTTGTTCGGCAAGCGCTCTACCCTTGGGAGTAAGCTTAATTTGTTTTTCATTATCCTCGTCCATAATCAGGTAGCCTGCCTCACTCAAATTCTTAATGGCGTAGGACACACTCGGTTTGGACACTTTTAAATGTTTTGCGATATCTATGGAATGCACAAAACCATTTTGTTTTTCTATAATTAAGACCGCCTCTACATAGTCTTCTGCGGATTCACGAATGACCATACGATCCCTCCTTCAGTTAAGTTCGCTTAACATAACTAATATACCATGTACAGGAGGCACTGTCAATAAGTCTTACTGATAAACCCAATAAAATTGATAAAAAAGAGCAACACATGCAAAAAACTTCCGAAGCGAATGTTATCGGAAGTTTTTACCTTGTATGCGGATGAAAAAACGTTATTTTATACAGTGTCCAATCAAGCGTAGCAACAACCAAGCCTTCCGTCACTTTACGGGGAATCTTGTAGCGCTACTAGATTATATGTAGAGATGTTCGCAAAAACGCTGTTTGTATTTATGGCGGGATTCCTTTGCAAAATATCAGGGAATCATTTCGGAGTTGTACTCTATCTTTTGCTGATAGGCGTTGTAGGTGGTGGTATGCATTTTTTCACGCTTGATTTCCTGGCCGTTCTTTTTCCAAATCTTGTAGGTATCTACCTTATAGCCCGTACGTGCCTGTACGGTTTCTTTCTGGGTACCATAGGGCAAGCTGCCGTTGAACACATATTCCGGACCGGCAGGCGGCGCAATCTGTTGGATAACTTTGCTTTCCAGATCGATGCTCACACCGTCTCCCAGTGTCATACCGAATACCTCACAGGAGGTACTTTTGCTGTTGTAGTACATAATAATGAATACAGGGGTATCCTTGTTGTTTTTGAACTTTAAATCCAAGTTTGGCCAGTTGACGGCAGCATCCTCCCCGATGTTGATATAGGTGATGGGCCAAGCGTGATTGTTGCGCTTAACTATCTCCAAATCGGCGCGTGTGACGGCATTGAACAGGGTTGTGCTCACCTGACAGATGCCGCCGCCCACATCGGGAACCAGCTGGCCGCGCAGCATGGTGCCGGCTTCCTGATAACCTTTTTCGATGGTACGCTGTCCAACCGTATCGTTGAAGCTGAAGGTTTCCCCCGGCATAAGCACCAGACCGTTGATGCTGCGGCAAGCCAAATCAATGTTGCCCAAGCGCTCCTTCGTGCCAGCCGTTTTGGTGGTATAGGCGGCAATCATTTTAAAATTATTCATCAAATCATGCTTGCGCACCTTGGCCAGTGTAACCGTAGGCTCCATGCGCACCACGGCATTCTGTTCCCAGGCGTCGATTTTCTCGGTGACTTTTTGATAAAGCTCATCGGCGTCTATGTTCAAGCCCGGCTCATCATCGGTAAAGGCAAAGCTACGGGTATTAAAATCGAACTCAGCAATCTGTGCATCAATGGGATCCCGCCGAATGAAGCGCGCAATTTCATCCACCACCTTACGCACCGCTTCCTTATCGTATGTCCATTCGGTAAACAGGTTGATGCCTTCGCTGCGATAGCCCACCGCACTGTCAAAACGCTCCTGTAAAGGCGTCAGGCTGGTGCCGGACAATACGGCGCTGTTGGATCTGCCGTAGGCATAGGCCTGCTCCAACACATTGCCGATGTTGCGCTGAATTTGGATATTGTTGCTGTCCAGATGCCACATGCCATCGCCTATACTGATGCTGACAGAGAAGCTCTTGCGCATGCCCTGCTCGGTATTGTGCAGAAGCTGCCTGGCCTGCTCCACCGTCATATCCCCCACATGCATTTGGTCGATGTATACCCCCGGAAATATAGTGTCTCTGTCCATATAGCCTTTGCTGCGCTTGAGCTCGGCAATCGTGTCGGCATCATACTTAACGATGTTTCCGCCGACGAAGGCATAGCTGTCCATATCCTTCCAGACCACACCGGTCAGCTGCGGTATCAACAAATACGCACAGATGCCTATGCACACAAGACAAATCACACAAACGCTGCCGTAGACAATGTTCATCGCCTTGCGCCCCGATTTTTTCGGCTGGGGTTTGCCTTTCAGATAGCTGTTGTATTCGGACTGCACATAGGCATTGGAAGGATTCGTGTTCTGGCGCTGCGGGGCAGCAGCGGGCGCGTCAAAACTGCTGACAAAGCGATCGCCGAAATCAGCATCCGCATAACTTGATTCTTCTTTGATTTGCGACAGAAAATCCTGACTGCCGCTACGGCGACGATAGGACATGGGCAATCCCCTTTCTTTTGGATTCTTCTATCATAGTAGCAAAAGACGGTTCGGAATGCAACGCTGCGCCCGGGGCTTGATTGACATTCAGCGCTCGTATTGCTATAATTTAAGCGGAAAAATGCCCCTATCACGGGCTTTTATGGAGGAAAACAGCGTGCGCATAAATGTTACAAAATCATCCTTGCCGGCATATGAGGAATACTGCGCCGAAATCCGCGACATATGGGATACGGCGTGGCTGACCAATATGGGCAGGAAGCACCAGGAGTTGGAGCAGGCTCTGCTGCAGTATCTCCATGCCCAGCACATCAGCCTGTTCAGCAATGGGCATCTTGCGCTGGAGGCCATGCTGCGCGTGATGGATTTAAAGGGAGAGGTCATTACCAGCCCATTCACATTTGCATCCACCGTGCATGCCATCGTACGCTGCGGACTCAAGCCGGTATTCTGCGACATCAAGGAAAGCGACTACACCATAGACGAGGAGAAGGTGGAAGCGCTCATCAACGAAAACACCTGCGCCATACTCCCCATACATGTTTACGGCAACGTATGCAACCACGCACGCCTGCAGGAGATTGCCACAAAGCATCACCTTAAGCTGCTCTACGATGCGGCGCACAGTTTTGGCGAAGTCTACCATGGACAACCTACTTCGACCATGGGCGATGCCTGCATATTCAGCTTTCATGCCACCAAGGTGTTCCACACCATAGAGGGCGGCGCCGTATGCTTCGCCGACCCTGCTTTGCAGGATAAACTCTATATGGAAAAAAACTTCGGCATACCCAATGCCGAGGAAGTGATATACCCCGGCGGCAACGCCAAAATGAACGAATTTCAGGCCGCCATGGGGCTGTGCAACCTGCGCTATGTAGACGACTATATCGCACGGCGCAAGGCTTTGACGGAGCGCTATGCCGAGCAGTTAAGCGGTCTTGATCTGCGGCTTTCCCTTATACAGGAAGGCTTGCAGAGCAATTACAGCTATCTGCCCGTACTCTTTGCACCCAATATGCGAGACAAGGTATTTGCCGCGCTGCAGGCGGAGGACATCTACGCCAGAAAATACTTTTATCCCTTATGCAACGAGTTTGCCTGCTATGAAAATACAGCTGCAGATACGCCTATTGCGCTGGACATCAGCCGCAGGATACTCACGCTGCCACTCTACCCGGATCTGGATAGCGCGGATGTGGATCGTATCTGCCGGGTGATAAAGGATGTGCTCCATGCCTGATATCAGCCTATGCTGCACCACATACAACCATGCGGAATATCTGTCCGAAGCCCTGGACGGCATGCTGATGCAAAAGGGCGATTTCCGTATGGAGATACTCATACATGACGATGCCTCCACAGACGGCACGCAGGATATCATACGCCGCTATGCCGCACTGCACCCGGGCATCATCAAGCCCATTCTGCAAACAGAAAACCAATACAGCAAGGGCATACCCATCAACGAAACCTTCAACTTCAGCCGTGCGCAGGGCAAGTATATCGCGCTCTGCGAAGGGGATGACTACTGGATAGACGAAACAAAGCTTGCCAAACAGTTTCGCTATATGGAAACCCACCCCGACTGCCACTTCTGCTTCAGCAATGCCAAAGTGCAGGATATCCGCACGGGACAGGAGCGCCGATTCATCCCCTACTACCCCGAAGAAAGCGCGCTCTATCAAAAGCCGAGCAGGGAATACACTATGGACGAGATGCTCGCATTGAGCTTTATCCCCACGGCGAGCTTCTTTTTCCGTACCGCAGATTATACCGCAAACAAAGATTTTCTATGCAAACCTTTTCCTTATGGAGATCTGCGCTTTAAGCTGGTGTTCAGCTCGCTGGGCTATGCCAAGCTCATTGACGACGACACCTGCGTATACAGGCTGCACGTGCCGAACTCCGCCCTGTCGCTCTGGGCAAAGGAGGACAGAAAAAAAGCCTTTGCAAGATATATGAGCGTCATTGACTTCCTGCGGGAGTTGGATGTGCATACGGATTCTCACTACCGTGCTGCGCTGTCGCAAGCCATTGCAAAGTATTACGACTATGCCGTAGAGTATCTGCACGATGTGGCACAGCTGCAGGACGAAAGCATACAGAAAGCCTTTCGCCGCAAGCCCTTGTGGAAACGCCTGCAAATACAGATGAAACGACTATTTTCCTAGGAGCACCATGAAAAAAGAAAGCGTGTTTCGTTCCCTGCTGTTCAAGGGCATAGAGAGCTTCGGCAACCAGGGCATCGCCTTTGTGGTCAATATCGTATTGGCCAGGCTGATTGATCCCAGCGACTACGGCATATTGACACTGTTGACCGTGTTCATTTCCATCAGCAGGGTGTTTGTGATGAGCGGGCTGAATACAGCGCTGATACAAAAGGCAAGCATAGACCGCAAGGACTACGACTCCGCGTTTGCGTTCAGCCTGACGCTGTCCCTGCTCATGTACGGCCTGCTCTTTTTGTTTGCGCCTGCCATTGCAGATTTTTATCACAACGACAAACTGGTGCCTGTGCTGCGTGTGCTGGCCTTGGTGCTGGTACCGGGTGCGTGGACAAGCGTACAGCATGCGATGGTGGCAAGAGAACGCCGCTTTGCAGAGCAAATGAAAAGCTCGCTGCTGGCAACCCTGCTGTCCGGCATCATAGGCATAGGGCTTGCCTTACAGGGCTACGCCTACTGGGCGCTGCTTGCGCAGCAGCTCTCCAATCAAGTCATACAGGCGGTATTACTCGGCACACAGCTGCGTTATCTGCCCACGCTGCGCATTTATTGGGCGCGTTTGCTCGCGCTGCTGCGCTTTGGCTGGAAGCTTCTGATTTCGGGCATCGTGGATGTCATATACGAAAATATACGCGCGCTGGTCATAGGCAAGCAATATACCGAGGCGGATCTGGGTTTTTACAACCGAGGCAGACAATTTCCGGAGCTGGTTATGGGCAGCATCAACACCACGATACAGAGTGTAATACTGCCCGTATTGTCGTCGCAACAGGACAGCCCTGCACAGTTCAAGGACACTATGCGCAAATCCGTACTGCTGAGCAGCTTCATCGTGTTCCCCATGATGACAGGCCTGGCACTGGCGGCAAATCCCCTGATTTCGCTGCTGTTGACCGATAAATGGCTGGCATGCGTACCCTTTTTGCAGCTTGCCTGCCTGGACTTTGCGCTCTACCCCCTACACACTGCCAATTTGCAGGCCATCAATGCCAAGGGCAGGAGCGATTTGTTCCTGAAGCTGGAAATTGTCAAAAAAATCTACGGCATCGCCATTCTGCTTATCAGTATATTCTATTTTCGCAGCGTATTCGCCATCGTGGCAGGCGCAAGCATCAGCTCTGTCATCAGCTTCTTCGTTAATGCCTATCCCAACCGCAAGCTGATGGATTATGGCATTGCGGAGCAGCTGAAGGATATATTGCCAGGCATAGTCCTGAGCGCTGCTATGGGCATATGCGTATATTTGGTATCACTTTTGAAACTGGGCAATGCGCTGACTCTCCTATTACAAATATTTGTCGGCATGCTGTCCTATGCGGGGCTTAGCCTGGCATGGCGGACGGAGAGCGCAGAGCTGCTAAAAGGACTGCTGCAAAGGCTGAAAAGCAGGAGCTAATATGAAATACCAGGAAACACCCTTACATTTTTTAATGCACTTTGAGGGCAACGAAATCTATATCAAACGGGAGGACCTGCTCCCCTTTTCTTTCGGCGGCAACAAGCTGCGCATCGCGAAGGCCTTTTTTGCGGACATGGAGCAGAAAGGCGGCGACCATATCCTTGCTTACGGGCCTGTGACAAGCAATCTCTGCCGTGTGATTGCCAACCTTGCGGCGCATAAGGGTTATGGCTGTACGATACTGTACGGTGTGGACGACACGGAGCATTACCCCGCGAGCAGCAACATCCGTCTGGTGCGCAGCTTCGGCACAGAAACGGTCATTTGCGCCAAAACACAGGTGGCGGAAAATGTGGAGCGCATACTTGCGCAGCTGCACAGCCGCGGCAGCAAGCCCTACTATATATACGGCGATATGTACGGAAAAGGAAATGAGCGGACGCCTGCCTCCGCGTACTATGCGGCATATGACGAAATACTGCAGCAGGAGAAGCAGCAGGGGCTGCAGTTTGAGCGTATGTTTCTTGCCTGCGGCACCGGCATGACATACGGCGGACTGCTCGCCGGCAGCATGGCGCATGCGCGCCGGCAGGACATCATCGGCGTATCGGTTGCCAGAACACGCGAGCAGGCGTTCCACCATGTACAAAAATATATGAACAGCCTGGCAGAGGGCGGTGCGGAGCGCATTCACATAGAGCATGCCGCCATGCTGGACTATGGCAAATATAATCAAACTGTCACGGAAACCATCCAACATGTGATGAAACACTTCGGCATTGCACTGGATCCCATATACACGGCAAAAGCCTATTGCGCCATGCTGGACTATATCCGCAGACATGCTGTGAAGTACGAGCAAATACTCTTTATACACACCGGCGGCACCCCCCTGTTTTTCGACCACATAAAGGAGATATACGCATGAATATACTATTGACCGCCGTTGGCTCCGCTGCGGCACAAGCCGTGCAAAAGGCGCTAAAAAAAGCCAAGCACAAGGTCTATGGCTGTGATATTTATCCCAAGGAATGGCTGTACAGATCCGAAAAGTTTGCGGATGTGTTTCGTGTACCACTTGCCAGGGATGATGAGTTTGTCGACCATCTGTCCAAACTGACAAAAGAGCATGACATAGACATGATAATCCCGCTCACCGATCCGGAATGCGATGTGCTTGCCCCGCACAAGGCGGCATTTGCTGCCGAAGGCGTCATCGTTGCCTGCCTGGGTGCCGAGCTGCAGGTCTTGTGCCGAAACAAGGCGCGCCTGCCCGAAAAATTAAAGCAGATTTGCAGCACCATCCCCTGCCTGCCGACAGACAGCGATTTTGAGGACGGCTATCCTTACCTGCTGAAGCCCATCAGCGGACGCAGCAGCCAGCATCAGCTGATTGCACGGAGCAAGGAGGAGCTGAAAGCCTTTCGCAATCTGCGTGCGGACTACATTATACAGCCCTTTATCGAGGGCGATATCTACACCGTGGACGTGGTGCGCGATACCGCAGGCAACTGCATGGCGCTGGCGCGCAAGGAGCTGCTGCGCACGGTCAACGGCCTGGGAACCAGCGTAAAATGCTACAAAAAACATGAGCTGGAAGAAATCTGCGCCGGCATCATGCAAAAGCTGGACATCGTAGGCTGCGTGAACATAGAGTTTATCGGCCAGGGCCACAAATATCACTTTCTGGAGGTCAATCCTCGCTTCTCCGGCGGTGTCGGTTTCTCTCTGCTTTCCGGCTACGACTTTATAAACGCACATGTGCAAGCGCATTTGGGCAAGGAAATCAGCCTGCACCACAAGAAGAAAAACCGGCTGATTGTACAGGGCTATCAGAAAGAGATAAAGGATGAAAAAAAATAAATCGCAACACAAATAGAAATAAAAAATATTCTATGAAGTGCAATTTTTATTTGACAAGCGTATAAATAAGAGCGGCTTTTTACGAACATTTGTAAAGAGCCGCTTTTAGTATAAATTAATATTACTTTTTTCCACCAGCGTCACGTTGCCGCTGTTGATGTCTATTTCATATACTTTACTGCACAGAAGATCCTGCAGTGTTAATGCGGATAATTTTTCGGTACGGAACGCCCGGAAAATATAATTCTCTCCCCCGGATTCCGCAACAGGTTCTATTCCGTCACATGCAAAATCAACAGGGTTCGGGGATTGCAAGGAGGGCGTGTAGTACTGGCGATTTCATCCGATTGGGCAATGACAATACGCTTAATATAAGATAGCTCCTCCGGAAGGGCGTCAAGAGTTACCTCTTTTAACAATGCTTTCTTCTGCAAAGGAACATTTATTGCAAGTGTTTCCGGATTCTCACCTATCACCTTGCCCAAAGGATTAACCTTTTAAGGACAGAGAAAATAATAAAACTTGGAAAGGAGGTAATTCTCATGTCAAATATGAAAAGAACAGGACAAACAGCCCTTTATGAGCGTTTAAGTCGTGATGATGAAATGCAAGGAGAGAGCAATTCTATCACCAATCAAAAGCAACTACTTGAAAGCTATGCCAAAAGAAACGGCTTTGTAAATATCTATCACTATACTGATGATGGAGTAAGCGGAACAACCTTTGATAGAGAGGGATTTCAAAAGATGATAAAAGCAGTAGAAGAAAACAAAGTATCTACTGTGATAGTAAAAGATAT
>JBHADM010000100.1:0-7148 GCA_041855045.1 Bacillota bacterium
AAAATAGGGGTTGAACTTACTTCAATCCCTATTTTTATACTGCTATATCGCAATGACTCTATCAACCCCCAAAGCCTGCGCTTCCGATGGTTCGTGGGTAATAAGAATACAGGTTTTTCCAAGCAAATGCTTTTTGGTATAAGTAATTACCGATTCCTTGGTCTCTTCATCCAGACCTTTGAACGGCTCGTCCAATAACAGAAGTGCAGACTCTGCCAACATAGCTCGCAGCAAGGCGACACGGCGCTTCATTCCTCCGGAATACTCCTTTACCGGCTTATCGATTTCGTTTGCCAAACCAAGAAGCGCAAAATGCTTCAAAATATCTTCGTGTTTGGCATTGGTGATAAGTCGAATGTTGTCATATGCACTGAAATCATCCAGCAATCGATTTTCCTGAAACACCATCGCTATTTTGTCAGGGACACCCTCTACAGTACCGCTATCCGGCGTAAGCAAGCCGGCGATGATATTCAAGAGCGTGGTTTTCCCGATTCCGCTTTTCCCCATAATTGCCAGAACTTCGCCATCGGCGATCTGTAAACTGAAGTTTTCCAGGACTTTCTTTTCGTGAAATGATTTGCTGAGTTGATGAATGGTGATCACGCCTGCCTCCTTGTATGCACCAAGCTTTGATAGGACTTCTGTACTAAAAATACAATACATTTTTCCAACAACATGCTCACAAGTATGATGGTAGCCGTCCATGCAAACATATCAGCCGTACTCAAATAAATCTTGGCATCGTACAAGAAGCTTCCGATGGTGCCTTGAGGAAGCCCTATTACCTCTGCCGCAATGCCCGATTTAAACGCCATACCGACAGAAATTTTTAAGGTAGACAAGAAAAAAGGCATGACGTGCGGAATATATAAACAACGCAAGCGGCGCACGAAAGGGATGCGGTATACTGTCAGCATTTGCTCCATCTTGGTGTCAATAGAGCTAAAACCTTCCAGCATATTTGCATACACAATGGGAAAGCAAATTAGGAATGCGGTCAATAAACTTAAGTTTTTTGTGCTAACCCAAACCAGGCAAATAATGATAAAAGATGCCACAGGCGTCGATTTCATCGCTGCCATATACGGCCAGAGCAAGGAATTGACAAAACTGTATCGGCTGGCAAGCGCCGCAAAAAACAATCCCAGAACAACAGCCAGCAAAAGACCGCACAATATACGCAGTGTAGACTCCAAAATCGCAAGCCAAAACATCGCTGTAGGTATGAGTTCCAACAAACGCCGAAATACAACGAAGGGACCTACCAGCAAGATATCATTATGCAAAATCATCGCAATCGCCTGCCATGTGAGCAGAGCGACTGCGATGCTGATTGTTTTTTTATACTTAGTCAAAAATGGCATAGAAATCATCAGTAGGCAATGCACCGCCTACAGATTGCGGGTTGGCTTCAAACAGTATTTGCAGATATGCATTAAGCTGTTTTTGCATGTCTGCACCATCGATGTACACGATATTGCACAAAGGTATGGCTTTTGCGGCGATAGCAGCCTTGATACCAAGACGCGCTTCGGTTTCTGCAGCATAGGTCTCCGGATCTGCATTCACTTTATCCACGCTTTGTTTCAAATCTGCCAGGAAATTTTTAACAGCTTCAGGATTCTTCTCCAGAAATTCCGTGCTTACCACAGTAACGCCTGTAATAAGGGTGGTCTCGCTGTTAACCGCATTCCATTCTTTGGTGAGATCCAAAGCGGTGCGCAGGCCTTCTACCTGGGGTAATGCCGCAGTGGCAAAGGGTTGCGGAAGCATGGCAACCGTGCCGTTGCCGCTCTTCATGGCAGCAAGGATTTCCGCGGCTTCACTCTTGAAGTTCAAAGTCAGGTCTTTATCGGGATCCAATCCGTTTTGTGTAAGGATATAACGAAGTATGTTTTCCGGGGTTGCGCCCTTACCTGTTGCAAGAATTTCCTTGCCCTTTAGGTCGGCAATGGACTGTATGCTCTCCCCAACTTCAACAATGTACACCACGCCCAAAGTATTGATGTCGATGACTTTGATTTTTCCTTGTGTCCTGTTGAACAAAACACTTGCGAGATTGGCCGGTATAGCGGCGATATCCACTTGACCGCTTGTCAACTTTGCAATCACTTCATCCGGTGTTCCTACGGCTTCAAAGAGATATTCATTTGCCGTTTCTTTTTTATCATTTCTGACGAGTAAATCCATCATACCGATAGAGGTTGGTCCGGTTAAACCCATCAAACGAACAGGCTCCGCCATTGCAGAAGCCATATTAAATACAAGCAGCAAGGCCAATAATATTATACTTAGTTTCTTCATAAAGAAAAGCTCCTTATTAAAAAATATGCTATAAAAGCATATTCATTGTAACACAAAAGGTTGGATAAGTCTAACTATATTTCAAACTGCATGCCTGCCAAAACACGGTTATAATTTTCGCCCAACTTTACTGCCATAAAATCATACAAAGATTCGTCACTGCAGTGGCAGAAAAAATATTTCGCATGATAGTGCAGCAAATCCTGCGCAGTTTGTTCCAGTTGGCGCACTATTTTAGAATTGTCCATATCAAATTTGGAAAAATGCATACCGCCCAGAAAGCTGTTTACACGCTCAAAACGCGCCCAATGCATCACATTGCTAATACCCTTATGCGTACAACCCGATACCATCAGCTTTTGCTTATCGCCGATGAGTACATACATCTCGTGATGAAAATCATCGGGTTCCATAAGACCATTGCTGCGCGCAGAGAAACCTGCTTCCCGCACAGAACTGATGGGTATTTTATCATTGCCTGTAAACACATGCAGGCTGTCGTCGATAAAGTATTCTTCCTCCACAAACACAAACCTGTCCTGAAACTTCTTCAGCTCTTCTTTAATGCCAATATATTCATTGTTTACATTATAATATTTTCCGAAAATATCGTGGCTTGCATAAACTTTTGCTTTTTGATTGATCTCCAAAAAATAAATAAGGCCGTTGCAATGTTCAAAATGGCCATGCGTCAGGCAGCATACATCCACATCTTCCAAGGCTATGCCAAGCTTCTTTGCATTTTTAACAAAGACATCCGTTTGTCCCGTATCAACGAGTACATTATGCCGTTTGCTCCGAATATGAATGCTCATGCCGTCTTCGGTTAGAAAATCGCTGTTGATAGCACGGTTGTCTGTCAAAATGGATACTTGCATGAATACCTCTATGACTTATATTTGATAGTATAATTATACACAACATACGAAAAAAAGCAAAATAATTAAATAAAGAAACCCTCATTTATTCTATTTTCTGTGATATAATAATGTACAATAAGGAGTGTGAATATGGAGCATACTATCTATACATATAGCGGAGAAGCAGAGATTAATCTGCTGGATTACAGCACGGCCGCACCCAAAAATGCCCAAAAAGAAAATATCCAAAAACAGTTGGACAAGAATAAACAGGAGCTCGATGCCCTGTTAGACAAACTGTACGCTGCCAAAAAGGAGGGCATAGTAGTTGTTCTGCAATCTTTGGATGGAGCGGGTAAATTCAGCTTGATTAAAAGCCTGTTTTCGTGTTTCAATGCGATAGGTCTGCATGTGTTTTTTTTCAATGAGCCTACCCCTGAGGAGTTAAGCCATGATTTACTTTGGCGTTTTCATCATGCCATTCCGCGACGGGGTGAAGTCTCTTTGCTCAATCGCAGCTATTATGAGGATGTTTTGCAGTATATCGTAAAACAGACTTGGGGCAATAGAAACCTCCCCGATCGCATCAAAAGCCAAGGTGAAAATGCCTACATCGATCTATGTTTTGAACAAATTACAAGCTTTGAGCATTATTTATTTGCCAGTGGCTATCGTGTGGTAAAGCTGTTTTTGAATGTTTCGGAAGCGAAGCAGATAGAGCGATACATAGACCGTATGCAGAAACAAAGCCGAAACTGGAAGTTTAACAGCGCAGATATCGTTGCCAGAAAGTATCGCCCTGACTATATAGCGGCTTATGCCAGAAGTTTCCGCGCCACCGCCACAAAAGAGAACCCCTGGTATATTATCCCGGCTGACCATAAATGGTATACCCAATATATCGTAAGTACTATTTTGTTGGATGTGTTTCGAGATATCAACCCAAGCTATCCCGCACTAAATGCGAACGAACGCTTACAAATACCCATCTATTTAGAAAGACTAACAAGGGAGATGCAAAACAATGAAGTTAAACTATAAAAGAACCATGTTAATCGGATTGGCGTTTATGTCTATCAGCTCCTTTTGGCAGCTTTACGATCCGGTTATACCAAAGATACTAAAAAACACCTTCCATTTACCTGAGGTAACGCAAGGCGTGATCATGGCTATGGACAATATATTAGCCGTATTTCTGCTTCCCTTGTTTGGCACATTGAGCGACAAGAGCAAATCCAAGCTCGGTAAGCGCATGCCCTATATTTTAGTTGGAACAGGCCTTGCTGCCGTATTGATGATTCTGCTTCCGATGACAGACGCTGCCAAAAACCTAAGCGGATTTATTTTGGTTTTATTCCTTCTGCTTCTGGCAATGGGCCTATACCGTTCTCCGGCAGTTTCCTTAATGAGTGATTTAACACATAAACCGCTGCGCTCCAAAGCCAACGGCATCATCAACCTAATGGGTACCATCGGTGGAGTGTTTACGCTGGTTTTACTGCAGTTTATGATTGGACATTATGCGGATGGCCGCGAGGACTACAGCAAAGTTTTCGCCATCGTCGCCTTATTCATGCTTGTCTGTATCTCGGTGCTGTTCTTTACCATAAAGGAACGAAAACTGTCTGCTGAAATCATGATAGACAGTGAGGATGCCGCTGCATTGAGCGATGCGCCAAAGCTTGCTTCCGGCGGATTTGCAGGGCTACAACCGCAAGAAAAGAAAGATTTGCTGCTTATATTGTTCTCTGTCTTTTTCTGGTTTATGGGCTACAATGCCATTACCACAAACTTTAGCAAATATGCGGAAGTAACCTGGAGCAGCAGCACCTCGCAGGCGGCAACCAGCCTGCTTATCGCAAACGTAGGCGCATTGATAGCATTTATACCCGTCGGCTTTATCGCCGCTAAAATCGGCAGAAAACGCTGCATACAAATCGGTATCATTACGCTGTCACTCTGCTTTTTCGCAGCCGGCATGCTAAAGGACTTCAGCGCAGTATATTATGTGTTGTTTATGCTCATTGGTATGGCATGGGCGTTTATCAATGTAAACAGTCTGCCCATGGTGGTGGATATCTGCAAATCCAAGGATATTGGCAAATTCACCGGTTATTATTATACTTTCTCCATGTCGGCACAGATTGTAACCCCAATCGTAGCAGGCGTGTTGTTAGATGCTTTCGGATACGGTTCACTGATGCCTTACGGTGCCATTATGGTTGCGCTCGCGATATTCACCATCAGCCCCACAAAGTTAGGTGACAGCAAATGATTTTAATCATATTGCTACTACTGATTTTATTTTATCTATTTGCCATTTCCACCAGAAAGTGTAAAACAATACCTAAAAGTTTATCCCCTAATCTGTATGCACACAGAGGGCTGCATGACAATGTGCATTTCCCCTCGGAAAACAGTCTGGACGCTTTCGCAAAAGCGATGGAACACGGCTACGGCATGGAGTTCGACCTGCAATATACAAAAGACCGACAAATTGTAGTGTTTCATGACAAGAGCCTTTTGCGCATGTGCGGCGTGGAAAAGAATGTGTTTGACTGCAATTACAGTGAACTGCAAGGCTATGCACTACCATGCGGCAGCAACATCCCGCTGTTTACGGAAGTGTTGGAACTGGTAAAGGGCAACGTTCCGCTGATTATAGAAATTAAACACTATAAAGAACCTGTGGCCTTAGTTCAGGAAGTTGTCGGTATTTTAAAGAGCTATGCCGGCGATTATTGCATAGAAAGTTTCCATCCCGCACCGCTTGCCTGGCTGCGTTTTCATGCGCCGCATATTGTCAGAGGGCAGCTATCCAGCGGATACTTTCAAAAAAACGACGCCAGCCCGGTGCAAGCTTTCGTGATGAAATATCTGCTGTTTAATCTATTATCCGCCCCATATTTTATAGCCTACACCTCGGAATACGACAGGAATCTCAGCATGTTCCTGATCAAAAAACTCTACCGCCCTCTGCTTGCCTGCTTTACATTGAAGCGACAGGAGGAACTGGACAGAGCGCTGGAAAAGGGCTATACCATGCCTATATTTGAGGGGTTTTTACCAAAAAAGTAGTTATAAAATAAGGAAGCCGCCGATTTGACAGGTGTTCGTAAAACAGGTTTAGACCGAAATTACGAAATGAGCATCTGTCAGGCGGGATTGGGAACAAAATAACGGGTATCTGGTGAAAGCCGGATACCCGTTATTTTTTTGCCGTCACGAAAAGCAATAGATTTATTCACAGCTTTCAGGTATAATTGCCTTAAATCAATCCTATCCCATCCATTCCGAGATTTTTTCAAAAAATCTCAAAAAAGTTTGGAAGCATTGGAACAATTCAGCCCTTCTCATGCCATATATAGTAGAGGGCTGAATACGAAAGCGATTGGAGGTGACGCTGATGGACAAGCAGACAGGCCCAAAAGGTTTTCTTGTGGTGCTGCCCGGTGAGATCATTGAGATACCGCAGGACAGTGACAAATCATGGCTGACGCTGTTTTACAGCTTGCCGCGAGAGCTTGCGGAGAAGTGGAAGCCCGCCTATGAGCTGCCTCGCTGCCCATATGAGGTGCTACGGACGGACAAGTATGACTGTGTCGTATGTGACGATATGTTCAAGCTGCTTGTGTGGGACTGCTACGCATGGTGTGCATGGCAATTCTTTCAAGTGAAAGACCGCAAGGGCAACTACCGCGACATTCCCGGCAACTGGAATCAGTACGCAGGATACTTCCCCCTGTGGCGGCTGTCGTACAGTATCATCCCCTACATCCGCATGAAATTTGAGCAGAACGGACTGGGCTTTCAAAACCTATACAATATCCCAAAGGGCGTTGAAGTACCGTGGCTGACCTATCAGCAGTTCAGCAATCTGGTCGACAATGTCACTGACATGGTGATTGCGGAGCAGAACTGGCAGCCGATGATCGACGCGATCTGGGAGAACCGCACCGTGGAGGACTATGAAACCACCAG
>JBHADM010000101.1:0-7362 GCA_041855045.1 Bacillota bacterium
AATTCCTTTAAAGTAATGGATACTTTATACAAAAATCTCCAAAGTATGATGTTGGGCGACTTCACTCCGGAAGAAGCCGTTCAGAATACGGTCGAGTATTTTGAACATTTGAAGTAATATTGTTCAACACAGACGCTCACATTCTTTGCGGGCGTCTGATTTTCATTGGGAGTGCTTATGACTAAATTATTGAAACGTGAAGGGGTGCAGGGATTTCTCTATATTCTGCCCAGCCTTATTTTGATATTGGTTTTTTCCGTTATACCGATTTTTATGAGCTTATTTTTTAGTTTTACTAAGTATAATGTTCTGCAAAGTCCGGTTCTTGTTGGGTTGGCAAACTATGAGCGTATATTTAAAGACAAATTCATATTTGCAGCCATACAAAACACCTTGGCATATGTTATCTTGACAGTACCGGTACAAACCATTCTTTCATTGCTTTTTGCCAGCGTGATTGCGGAGTTTTTTCGAAACAGATTCGGTTATTTTGTAAAGAGTGTTGTTTTTATACCTGTAATTGCATCCGCAGTACTGATAGGTACAGTGTGGTTTACCATATTATCCCCAAGAGGTGTGCTAAATACCATGTTGAATGTGATAGGATTGAAATCTGTCAACTGGCTGGGCTCAAAGTCTACTGCTTTATTGAGTATTGCAATCATTAGTATATGGAAAAATGTAGGATATTTTTTAGTCATCTATTATGCAGGTATTATGGACATTCCGGACAGCATATTCGAAGCCGCAAAGGTAGACGGAGCAAATAGCGTGCAAAAGTTTTTGCATATCACGATCCCATCTTTGGCCAATGTCAATTATTTGGTAATTACTTTGGGAACAATCTGGTCGTTCCAGGTGTTTGATTTGGTGCATACCATGACAGGCGGTGGTCCGGGTACCTCTACAAGCACATTGGTACTGTCTATTTATAATGCTGCTTTTAAAGAGTATAATATGGGGTATGCGACGGCCATTGCTATGTTGATGCTCTTGATTATGATGCTGATTTCCTATCTGGAGAAGAAAATATTAACTAAAGGGGAAAGAGAATTATGATCAAAAAATTCCCCTTACAGCGCTTGCTGATTGCAGGCGTATTGATAATCACCGCGGCAATAGCATTTGCACCTTTTTTGTATATGGCCTTGATGTCCTTTTCACAAAAGAAAATATTGGATATGTATTTTCCGATAGCTGAAATGAATTTGAATAATTATACTCGAATTTTTAATAGCTTTAATATGGGGCAAGCTTTATTTAACAGCATCATCGTAACACTTGGTGCATGTATGTTGAACAATATTATATCCTCTATGGCTGCCTACGGATTTGCCAAAAAAAGATTTCCGTTTCGAGATACGCTTTTTTCTGTGTATTTACTTACACTTATGATACCCGGACAGGTAACCTTGATTCCGGTTTTTATCATCATCAAAGAGTTGGGATTAATGAATAGCTTAGTTGCGTTAATGCTCCCCATACTGAATGCCTTTGGCGTGTTTCTTATGCGCCAGTTTGTGTTGGGCATTCCGGATGAATTACTTGAATCTGCAAGGATTGATGGCTGTGGGGAAGCGCGCATGTTTGCCACTATTGTTATACCGCTGATGCGCTCTGTCATCATTTCGCTCACAATTTTTACTTTTATTACAAGTTGGAACGACTTTCTCTGGCCGCTTGTAACTATCACGGATGAAAGTAACAAAACGCTGACACTGGTTATTTCTTCTTTAAAGGGAAACTATTCCACACATTATGGCTTGGTAATGGCAGGTTCCATGCTCGCATTTATGCCGCCCTTCCTTCTCTATGTATTCCTACAAAAGGAGTTTGTACAGGGCATTGCTTTATCAGGCATAAAGGGATAAAAAAGTATCGTCATTACCTTTTGATAAAAAATATCTAAAAAGGGTAAAGAGAATTATAACACACTAAAATAGAGCCTGACGGGCTCTATTTTAGTTAATTTTACCACTGATACTTAAACGCTTTTTGTACCATATTTTGGTGCTCGTTGTCAATCTTCTGGCTGCCGTGTGTTCTGGATTTAAGGAAGTGGAGACAGAAGTGACCGTCAAAATTGTTGTTGTTTATCGTCTGTGTGCCATGGGGCATATAGTTCATGCTGGCAGCGTATACATGTCCGTTATATTTGACCAGCACGGCGCGTCTTGCCCAAGTAAAGCCGCCGAATATCGATTTTGCAATCTTATTATCGGATGCGGTTAAGGGTTCTGCGTCGATGTGGTTTACGCCGGACCAACGCTTGGCTTTAAACACCTGTCCGGTACGGGCATCTTTGATTTCAAACACCGCTTTTTTGGGGATCGTGCTATTGCTGCTTCCGCTTGTCCAATCAAGCATTTCAGTTTTATAACTTTTTTCTGTTTTGCCGGATCCGGAGGAGTTGTTCGATCCGCTATTGCTAGCCGCTTTTCCAAAAATAAGGCGTAGCGTGGATGCACCTGCAATACCATCGACATTCATGCCTTTTTTGCGCTGGAATCGGGAAACAGCATTTTTAGTGGTTTCACCATATTTGCTGTCAATTGTATCGTCATAATAACCTAACAATGTCAATGCCTGCTGCAACTTCTTCACGTCAACACTGTAATTGCCCGGTTTGGATGTCTTGGGAACAGTACCAATATCTGCAATACTCTTGATTCCATTCATAGCAGGATCCGAAGTGGGCTCTGGAGTTTTTGACTTTGTGTCGCTGTTTGTTGAAGAAGAGGCATTCTTTGGGGCTTTACCAAATATCAGACGAATGGTGGAGGCGCCTGCAATGCCGTCAGCGTTCATGCCGCGCTTTTTCTGAAAGGCTTTTACAGCGCTGGTTGTACTGTCGCCGTATTGACCATCTATGCTGCTGTTATAGTATCCGAGTAAAGTTAAAGCTTGTTGCAGCTTGCTTACATCCTTGCCGGATGATCCGGGCTTCATGGCGTTTGGTGGATCCCCGATATCCTGTATTGTATCTATGCCATGCATAGCATCCGATTCGCCGGAAGATGCTTTGCTTGTTTCCGTGCCTTGTTTGGCAATCGGCTCTCCAAACATGACTCGAATGGTAGATGCTCCTGCGATGCCGTCGGCATTCATACTGCGTTTCTTTTGAAACTTTTTAACGGCTGTTTCGGTTTTTTCGTCATATTTTCCACTGATGGCGCCGGAGTAGTATCCCAATACACTTAAGGCCTGTTGGAGTTTGATGACATCGTTGCCGCTGTCGCCCGGTCTGGAAGTATTTGGCGTACTTCCAATATCATCTATTGTTTCGATCAAGTTCACATTGTCAGTACTGTCTTTTTTATTGTTAGCTACAACAGATTGATAAGTACTTGCATTTGCAGCAGGCGAACCAAACAAATATTTAATGGTGGAGGGGCCTGCAATGCCGTCGGCATTCATGCCGCGTTTCTTTTGAAATGCTTTGACAGCATTCGCCGTTTCTTCACTGTAGTAGCCGTCGATTGGACCGCTATACACATTAGATAGAGTCAGAGCCTGCTGCAACTTTGTGACATCTTCACCGCGATCACGTAGCTTGGACGTATTTGGTGTAGAGCCAATATCGTCAATGGTGAATATATTGGCCATACTGGATGCAGCGGTGGGTTGGTTACCCTCTGTCTGTGTTTCTTGTACAACGGTTTTTCCCTGAATATTAAACAATACGCTTATGGTGCCGGAGCCTGCAATGCCGTCTTGACTAAGGCCACGTTTCTTTTGAAAAGCTTTGACGGCCTTTTCTGTGCTTGAGCCATAACTGCCGTCTATTGTTCCCTGATAATATCCTAATACGTTCAAAGCCTGCTGAATCTTTGCAACATCCGAGCCGGAATCGCCGGGATATACAGCGTTAGGCACACCGTGAATCTCAGATAGCGAATTTACTTTGCCATAAGTCATTTTGCTTGTAGTTGCAGGCGCGTTTGTAGTTGTAGGGGAGAAAGAGGTTTTTGGGCTTGTTGTTGCTTTTGCAGTGGTGTTATCCCTGCCTGTTCCCAATAAGGCGGATAAAGTGCTGGGGCCGGCAATGCCATCCGCACTCATTTTGCGGTTTTTCTGAAAACGTTTTACGGCATCTTCGGTTGCTTTTCCGTAATTACCATCGATTTCACCACGGTAATAACCAAGCGTGCTGAGCGCTTGCTGTAAGGTCGAAACCTGGGCGCCACTGTCACCTGGACGCAGGGATACGGCATTATTATTTCCTTTATTTTGATATGCCTGTATCAGTGCTTGAATGGTTTGTTGGCCTGCAATCCCGTCTGCAGTTAAGCCTTGGCTGGTTTGAAATTGTTTGACAGCCTCTTCGGTGGATTTGCCGTAGTCGCTGTCAATGCGATTAGAATAAAAACCTAAGGCCTGTAGAACAAGTTGCAAGTTTTTTACATTGCTGTTATTTTCACCTGGTTTCACCACAACCAAGAGATCCGCAGTGAAAGTTTTAGAAATCGAGGTGGAAGAAGAGGTTGTTCCGGGAAGCAACAGATACTTTCGCATAACATACCCCTGATTTTCACCATAGCGCACTTTTACCCAATCTCCGCTATAAGACAGTATAGTAACCTGATCTCCCTCCGGAATGGCAAGAATGACATTTCCATCATAGGATGGGCTTTTCCTTAATATCAAGGATGAGGTATTTACCTTTGCAACGTCCTCCGCTAAAACTGTATTCATCATAAATAAGGCGATGAGTAGAACTGCGAGGATGCGTTTTGTTTTGCCAAACATAATTGTTTCCTTTCCGTATGTTGGTATCATTCTTTCAAAGTGTAGCATTTGCTAAGAATAATGTCAAATACAGTCGGTAATGTGTTACAAAAATAGTATGGATGCCTTTGCAATTATTCGTATTGTATAGTATGATTAAAGTCGTCATTTTAGGAGGTTATTCCATGAAAAAAATTATCGCTACTTGCTGCATATTGTGCATGTTTTTTATCATACACCCAGTCTATGCCATTGCGCAAAAATGGCGCTATGAATTCTTTGATACCTTTGATACCCTTATCACCATTATCGCATATCATGAAAGTGAGAGTGTATTTACTGAACATGCAAAAGAGGTGCATAAACTATATCAGCTGTATCACAAATATTTTGATATCCATAACGAATATGACGGTCTTGTCAACCTGGCAACGCTCAATCGTCTTGCCTATTCGGAAGCCCAGAAGGTAGATGAGGTGCTTTTTACATTTCTAAAATATATAAAACAACTGCAGGAAAAATATCCCGGAGCTGTGAACATAGCATTGGGAAATGTTCTGAAAGTATGGCACGATTATCGAGAGCAGGCATTGTCCGACGCAGCATTTGCAAAACTTCCCTCTGCAGAGGAGTTACATATTGCTGCAACATATACAAGTATTGATAACATGATACTGGATGAACAAACGCAAACGGTCTCGTTTGATGCTCCGATTCGTTTGGATGCTGGTGCTATTGCAAAGGGTTACACCACAGAATTGGTCGCTCAGTATCTGGAAAACAGTAATCTTACATCCTTTATTATTAACGCAGGGGGAAACATCCGAACCGGTGGCAAACCTCTGGATGAAAGGGCGTATTGGGGTGTGGGCATTGCAGATCCCACAAATCCCAATCAACTTTACGATACCGTATACATTCGTGAAAGCTCGCTGGTTACCAGTGGAGATTATCAGCGCTTTTATGTTGTAGATGGTGTACATGTTCATCATATTATTGATCCGGTCACGCTGTATCCTGCCAATCGCTTTCGAAGCGTCAGTATATTTACAAAAGATAGCGGAATTGCAGACTTTTTAAGCACAGCTTTGTTTATCCTGTCATACGAGGAAGGCATGGCTTTGCTGGAACATTTTCCGGATAGCGGTGCCATGTGGATAGATGCGGATGGAAAGAGTATATCTTCACCGTTGTTTGAAACCATTCAAAAAAGCAAGGAAGCAAGTTCCTTGACAGAGCGTCCTTAAAAGGTAAATACGATGCAATATTTTAACATTTTACAGTATGGTTGAAAAGGCTATAAGAATATGCTATACTGTATAGTGTTTTGAAAGGGGCGATTGCTATGGCAAAACAACAGAGCAATCGTGCGATTGCTCAAAACAAAAAAGCTCGTCATGATTATTTTGTAGAAGACACTTACGAAGCAGGAATCGAGCTTAAAGGCACAGAGGTAAAGAGTATACGCAAAGGCAAGGTAAACCTCAAGGAAAGCTATTGCATGATACGCAATGGAGAGATGTTTGCCGAAGGTATGCACATAAGTCATTATGAACATGGCAATATTTTTAACACGGATCCCTTGCGTCCGAAGCGACTCTTACTGCATAAAGCGGAAATTCGCAAATTGTTTCAAAAGGTCAGATTAGACGGCTATGCGCTGATTCCACTCAGTATTTATCTCAGTCACAACCGCGTGAAAGTGGAAGTTGGCTTATGTGTGGGTAAAAAGCTTCACGATAAACGTCAGAGTATGGCAGAGAGAGATGTGAAGCGCGCAATGGACAGAGCAATTCGTCAATACAAATAATATGGGGATGTTTTGGCTTCGACGGGAGTAGCGGATAGGTTCTAAGCGAGTCGTGATTTCCAGACCACGTTAAAATTGGAAACTAAATATTAATTGACAATAATAATCAATTAGCTTTCGCGGCATAAGCCCGCCATCACACCGTAACGCCCTTATAGCCGGATTCTGTGATGTAAAGCGCCACAAGGGCAAGGCTGTCGGCTAAGCTTTGCGCCGATCTGCCTCAACTCATGAAGCTACCGTAGGCAATAGTATGTTAATGTACGCTTGCTGAGGGGAATCCTAAATCATTAACTACACTCGTAGAAAAGGGCTTGGACGGATTTTCGGACAGGGGTTCAATTCCCCTCATCTCCACCAAGTAAAACAGTATTGCTGTGTCAATCAATATTGGCGCAGCAACAGAAAAAAATAGCCATTCGTTTGTGAACTGACCCCCTTAAGTTAAATTATTGGTCTAACTTTTGGGGGTCAGTTCATTCATAGTTCCTCCTGATTTTTAGATGCCTTTGCAAACTCTATTTTATCAGAAAACTATGAATCATTTTTTGTTGCACTTAGATTGTAAATTCAAGGTATAAAAAGGTTCTCTGTCAACAGTTGGGGGTAGGGAAAAATTGCATGAATAACTATTCCAAAATGGATGTGATATATATTCACTAAGCAAGTAATAGAATTCTGTTTCTAAGGGTTCTGAATGAGGATATTCTGTAAGATAACCTCTTCAGATCCTTAATTTTTATTGGCTCTATACTATCAGTTGGAGGTACCCCCAACTGATAGTATAGAGCCTTTTTTATGCTATACAGTAAAATACATTATGT
>JBHADM010000102.1:0-4712 GCA_041855045.1 Bacillota bacterium
AAATTTTGGAGATGTATCGCTATGTCGTATTTTGTATATAGCTACATAATATAGGAGACAAACTCCCTTAGTACAGCTGTCCGTCCATATTGATCAGCTTTTGCACCAGCTCATCGTCCTGGGAGGGGGTGTCCTGTACGGACTCTATTTGCAGGCGGATGTCCTGCATCTCTTTATCGAGATCGGCGATGCGGTCGGCGCAGGAATGCAGGCGGTCGATGATGATGTCTTGATTTTTAAGCTCCTGCTTATATTTCATCTGGTGCTCCAGACTGGCCCAAAAATCCATCGCAATCGTGCGTATCTGCACCTCAACGGGTATTTGCTTCTTTTGCCTTGCAAAGTATACCGGTATGCTCACCACCAGGTGCAGCGAGCGATAGCCGTTTTTTTTGGGATTTGCGATATAGTCCTTGCGCTGTATCAGCGTTACATCGTCTTGGTTCAACAGGGCATCGGCAAGCTGGTAAATGTCGTCTATATAGGAACAGATGATGCGTATGCCGGCGATGTCCATCACCTGCTTTTCCATATTGTCTATGGTGAGCGCAATACCGTTTCGCTGCATTTTGCTGATGATGCTGAGATTGCTCTTCACCCTTGCGCTGATGAAGTTGATGGGATTGCGCTGGTGGCGCGCATTGAATTCGCTGTCCAATATTTCAAAACGGGTGCGCATATTCTTCAGCGCGCAGGAATACATCATCCGCAAATCTTTATAATCGACGAGCAAGGACATCATACGCCGCGCTTCGCCCATAACCTCGTTCATATCCAATTTTGAAAAATCAAGCATTTCGGCTCGCGGTGGTTGCTCATTTTGCAGGGGATTTAAAAAGGGGATCAAATTTCTTTCGTCCATACTGTCTCCTTGTTTTTGATAGTAGCCCTTGTGTTATTGCACTTTCTTCTATCTATATTATAACAAATTTACGGTAATTTTGCGTCACAAACTTTATGCGTGCCTGTTTCCGATTGCTTTGTTGGCTTCAAACCACTTTATTTACTTGCTTTTTTATACTTGTTACAATGTTTTCAAATTTTTTAAAAAATACGGGAATAAAATGACAGGCAGCCTCGTTATATGTATGTGAGAAGCAGACTGCGGCGCTGTACAGCGGTGCCGCAATGCATAAAGACTCCTTAATAGATGCGCTGTTTCCGCCCGGTGCAAGGCATACCAGCCTACCCGTCTTGCACCGGCGGTAACATGCGGCAACACCGAATGCCGTGAGGTTTCATCAGCGCATTGTGTCGTCTGCATCTGGCTCGTCTGCTTGCAGCAGAGACAGCCTATGGGCTGTTAAATTGACAAATTTTCTACTATGGAGTATACTGTATGCACCGTCCGTTTTAAAAGAAACATACCTACGCATCTCCAAGTCAGTTTGGAGTAGTGATATAAACGAAAGGGGAAAATTATGAAAAAATTATTATCCATCTTATTGGCAATGATGATGCTTATCGGCCTTGCGCCGCTGCCGCAAAATGTGCAGGCGGAAGAGGCGGAGTTTCAGATCATTGTAAACGTACCGAAGCACAATTACATTCCGATTCTCATCGACGGTTTTGAAGGCACAATATTTGCCTTTGTCGATCGAGACGGCGCCCCCCAGTTCCGTGTATACGGCAAATTGGGCAGCCAAAAGGGATTCTTCCCGGTGGAAATCACCAACGACGGTGAGGTTAACATTACCGACACCAAACCGGTGAAGGACGCCACCAACAGCTTCGGTCAGGCAAAGATTCCAAAGGAAGCGGAGTCCGTTCCGGAAGGTTTCCAAAAAACGGCAAGAAAAAACATTTTTGCCATGATCAACCTCTTTGGCGAAAAGGAGCACGTAGCCTATGCAAGCTATGACGGCGAAAACTTCGGCTTCTATCCCATTGCAAAGAACAACCAACCCGTCCCCGGCAGCCTGCCGCTGGATATGGACGCCATGCTGGAGCACAGCAAAGCCACTGTGGGCAAGAAATACAAAAGACCAAGCAATTTGAAGGGTGAATTCTCCCGCGCAGTGGTGCTGACCACCAGCGAAGGAGGCTCCTTGGCAGCCATGACAGGCTACCCCGCGCTTGATTTAGACAGCATTACATCCGGCGGCAGAGCGACTGCCTCCTACACCGGAACAGGAACAGGCACAGGCAGCGGTAAGAGCAGCAACACCTATAAAAAATACCAGACCGTACTCAAAAACCTCGGCTTTTATTCCGGCCCCATCGACGGCAAAATCGGCGATGGCACCACCAACGCTATCAAAGCCTACCAAGGCAAAAATGGTCTTTCTGTAACCGGCAAATTTGATAATGCCACCGTTGCCAAGCTCAAGGGCACCAGCCATATCAACGCCGCCGGCAACCCGGTCAGCACCGCCGCCGTGGACGTTGCAACCGACCAGGCAGCTGCAAACAAGGGCATTGAAAACTGGAAGGCCGTTATCAAAAAGCCAAGATCCCAGTACAGCACCACAGAAAATATCACCCTTAGCGTAACACTGTCCGATACCAACAACACACCGAATGTAAAAACCATTTTGCAGGTAATAGGACCGCACGGACAGGTTGGCTATCAATCCGGCGTAGGCAATATCAGCTTAACCTTAAGCGGATTGGCAGAAGGCAACTACACCGTTAAATCCTTCCTCAACGCAGGCAACGGCAATGCCGGCCGCGACCTGAAGACCTTTAAAGTAGTAAAAGACTTGGCCATCGATCCCGGTGAGCTGACAGAAGAGGAAAAGAAGAGCGATATTCTGTTGAAAGCTTCTATCTCTGCTTCTGCAAGCGCAGTGAAAATCAACGACCAAATCACCGTTACATTCCAGCTGAATGATACCTACAACGGCAATACATACAGCTCTGTGGTAGAGTCCTCAACTGGTGCCAGAAATACATCCTCTACAGCAAAAACCATTCTGACATTCAACGCACCGGGCACCACCGGAGAAGTAACCGTAACCGGTACCGTAACCTCCTCCTCCGGCAAGGTATTAACCAGAACCGTGAAGATTTCCGTAACCACTGATGGCAGCAGCGGCAGCGGCATGGGCAACCAATCTCCGGATACCCAAATTGCACAGCTCAAGAGCGAAATCGCCGCTTTGGAAGCAGAAAACAGCGAGCTGAATGCAAAGGTTACCGCGCACACGATCAATTTGGCTTCTGTAACGGATCCTGCAATCAGAGCCCAGATGGAGGCGGAAATCAGTGCATGGAACAGCAAAATTGCTGCAAACAATGTGAAGATTGCAGAGAAGAGAAACCAAATCATCGCCCTTGGCGGCACACCGTGATTCGGATTGACAATGCAACAATGATGCACCTCATGCAATATGGGGTGCATATTGCTTTATACAGCGCATTTATACATGTATATAGCTATAATTTTTCTTAACTATATGCTATAATAACAATAAGATTGTGAAATAAGGAGCGTATTTTCGTGAAAAAACTCATCCCTTTATTGTTACTCTGCGTCTTGCTTTTCTCTATTGGCGTATTGGCAGAAAGTCCCGCGCCCATTGCTTTACCCGAGTTTGAATTTGTAGACAAAATACCGAAGAACAACTTGTATACGGCACTGGAGATCGAAGGCATAGACCACCCGGTGTTTGCCTACGAGCATGTCGACGGCTATACCGCGTTTCGTGTCTATGGTCAGGTAGGCAATAAAAAGGGCTACTATGTAGCAGATTTAACCTATGAAAACGGCGCTTTTGAATTGCAGGTGGATACCGATGGACCGCGCAAGGATGCCGGCGGCAGTGCCGCTGTGCCAAAGTCGATAGCCCGTGACAAGGTAGTGATACCCAAGGACAATAACTGGTATTATAACTATGAGAAAAACTACATTTTCTATATAGACGTTTTCGGTACGCAATATAATTACGGACTTGGCAACTATCGTGACGGTGAGCTTGAATATATACCGCTTGCCAAAAACAACCGCTTTATTGCCGGCAGCCTGCCGATAGACACCGAGAGCGTAAAGGAATATATGAAGGAAAAACCTTATAACTTCCTTAAACCCAGGGAATATGCGGCAGGTTATCAGACCAAGGTATTTATCTATACTTCCAATGCCCAGCGTGTCAGCGTACCTACCGCTTTGCCGGTGCTCGATACCGCCAATTTGGAAGTCGATCACAAAGTCAAGGATTACGGCCGTGTGCGTGTAGGCACAAGCAATGCCGACTTGGCAGGCATACAGAGAATGCTCACCGATCTTGGCTACTACGCAGGTGATATTGACGGCGTATTTGGCGAAGGCATGGCAAAGGGTATAGCATTGTTCCAGGAAAATAACGGCATCAAGGTCAGCGGCAAGCCCGATGTGAACACACTCCGTCTTCTTTATTTCGGGGATCCGAAGAAAAATCCCAACCCGGTCAAACAAGAAGATTTTTCCGGCAACGGCGTATCCGGCGAAACCTATAAAAACAATTATTTGGATGGATTGGGAAAATAATTATTTTGCATGTGATAGCGAGGCATGGCCTCGCTTTTTTGTTTGTTAATTTTGGAGTGAGTTAGGGCTTGGTGCCGGAGTATATGATTATAGGATATGCAAGGTTCCTACATAGCAAAGTTGACTTACGTGTGCTTGCGATTCTATCGTCATACTACCCAACAATCCCATATTTTGGCTATCGCCAAAAATGATTTTATCAAAGCTTTTTCCTCCCTTCTACTCGAAGGAGGCTTTTTGCTTG
>JBHADM010000103.1:0-4365 GCA_041855045.1 Bacillota bacterium
ACAACAAATGAATAAGTAACAATTAAGCAATTCTTGCAAGTATGCTTGATTCTAAAATCGGAGCGCAGCGGAAGTGACTGAGGGGTTGGTGCTGGAGTATCAGATTGTATGATATTCAAAGTTTTCTTGATAGCGATTGTGACTTTATGTGTGATAGCGATTCTGTATTCATACTACCCAACAATCCCATATTTTGGCTATCGCCAAAAATGATTTTATCAAAGCTTTTTCCTCCCTTCTACTCGAAGGAGGCTTTAAACTTGCGCTTTTGCCATATGTTAGAACAATAACGTATAAGAAATTATTAGCCGATTCCTGCATGCAAGTTTGAATACAACAATTGGAGCGTCAGCGAGGCTGCCCTGTGAATGAGAACCACGCTCATGCTCCTTTTTTTGTTTGATCTTATGTGCTGCAACTCTTCCTCACATCCCTCTTATTTTCTCCAGCAGCCTCTCCGCTTTTGCCAGCTCTCTGCGTGTGGCCATGGTGTCGTAGTACAGCGTGAGCAGCTTGTACTGCGGGCATTTCTTCATGCCCTGCAGATTGCAGCAAAATGCCTGATGGAATCGGTTCAGCTGCGCGCTCTCTTTAAACTTGGTGGCGGTGCTTGCGTGGCGTATCACGCTGTTGCATACCACCGACAATGTGGTGGCATCCTCAAAATAAGGGCATAGCGTTTCCACACGCATGTTATCCAGTTCTTTTCTGCGTATGGCCTGCGCCTGCGATGCTTTTTTGATTCGTTTCATAATATCACCTTTCTGTGGTACTGTTTCGTGCTTTCTGTTTGACAAGGCGTATTGCCCTGGGATACGAGACAATACGGGCGTTTGCGCAAAGGCTTTGCACGATGCTGTCAGTAGGGGTGATGGTCAATAGTATCGTAACACAAAACGCCTCCCGAATCGGGGGCGTTTTTGGTATAGTGAAAGGGATTATTTTGAAAATCTGTGCGTATACTTGCATCAAATAGAAACAATACATTATGAAAGAAAGTATGCCTGCACATAAGCCTGCATATCGAACAGGAGAAAGCTGTGGCTTTGAAGAATATCGCCTTCTTTATTTGAGCTTGATTTACCGTATTGCAAAGCGCAGCTCTGTTTCCAGCTGCTTCTCCTCGCCGTATACCGACAGCGTGAAGGGCGCGCCCTCTACCAGCGTAAGGCGGCAGTTTTCTCTGTCTGCATCGATCTCTATCACACGGCCGAGGTATTCTATGTGGAAGGTATAGCCGGCGATGTCCTTTGTTCTGTTCGGGGCGACGGACAGACCTTTCTCGCTCATGTATATGCCGGCAAAGCCCTTGCTCATCACCAGGAAGCTGCCGCCCATGTTGGCGGTGTGTATGCCGTCCTTGGTATTTTTGTGGGTGTTGTTGATGTCCAGATCCACGGTTTCTTTGAAGTATTTTTCGGCTATCTTGGTCAGCCCCAGCTGTGCCGCCATTATGGCATAGGCACAGAGCGAGAGGGAGGAATCGTGCGTGCAGATTCTTTCGTAATAGTGGAAGCTGTTGCGCTTGGTTTCCATATTGGCGCAGTCATTGTACAGCGCATGCGCCAACACCACATCGGCCTGCTTGCATACCTGATGGCGGTAGAGGAACAGCGGATGATAGTGCAGCAGCAGCGGGAAGTTCTCCTTCGGAATCTCGCTCAAATCCAGACGCTTCTTTTGCAGGAAGCTGTCGTCCTGCGGATTGAGGTTCATATATCTGTCGTAGGGCAAATACATCTTGTCGGCGGCTTCCGCAACATCCGCCAGCTCCTTTTCACTGGTCAGCGAAAGCTTTGCCGTGCGATTTTCCTTTTTCAGCACGTCGACGGCATAGAGCAGGTAGCGCAGGTTGTGTTGTGCGCCTACATTGGTGTAGAAGTTGTTGTTTACCACGCAGGTGTATTCGTCGGGACCGGTCACCGCATCAATGCAGAATCCGCGCTCGGTGAAATGTCCCGCATCCAGCCAGAGTCTTGCGGTCTCCAGCAGTATGTCAAAACCCTTCTGTTCCAAAAAGTCTATGTCGTATGTGGCGAAGAAATACTGCATCAGCGCATACACGATATCGCCGTTGATGTGATACTGCGCCGAGCCGGAAGGGAAATAGGCAGAGCATTCCGCGCCTTCTATGCTGCGCCAGGCGTACAGCGCGCCCTGCTTGTGGCCGAGCTTTTTCGCCTGCTCCTTGGCAAACTCCAGTATGGTATGACGATAGCTGATCATGTGCTTGGCGATGGCAGGGTTGGTGCTGATAAACAGCGGCGCCACATAGACCTCGCTGTCCCAGAACACATGCCCCTCGTAGCCTTCGCCGCTTAAGCCTTTGGCGGATACGGAGAACCTATCGTCAAAGCCCACCGAGCCCAGCAGGCTGTATATGCTGTAGTCCAGCGCATTCTGTGTGTCCTCGCTGCCCTTGAGCAGGATGCGGCTCTTTGCCCAGAACTTCGTCAGGAAGGCCTCCTGCTGTGCAAAATAGAAAGCCGGGCTTTCAAGCTTGGTGAGAATATCTATATTTTCAAAATGGAAGCTGTCTTTCACCACAATCATTTTGTGCAGGGTGTAGGTTTCGCCCTGTGCAATATGACCCTCCAGCTCCAAAGTGGCGCAAACAGCGTTGTGGCTGTACGTTTCCCGCAAGCCCTGCTGTACATGATGCACCTCGCAGGCAAAATCGAGTCGGCTGCGCTTGGTCTGCATACGCAGCGACAGCTTGCCGTCTGCGGCATCACAGCTTGTTACAGATAGAGGCTTCTCTGCCTGCGCGGCCAGCCTGGGGTCGTCGCTGGCGGAAAAGTTTGCCACATCGCCGTTGAGTGTGGATACCAGGCGTATGTTTCCGCTGAAATTGTTTGCTGTGACGCTGTATTCTATCATTGCAAGCTCCCTGGTATGGAAGCTTGCAAGGCGGCGGGTTTTGATTGTGATTTCACGGCCGTCCTGCGATACCAGAAAATAACGCTCGGCGTAGCCTTTTTCCATGTCCAGCTTGTGATAGTAGTCCCTGCAGGTGTGGGGCGCAACTTCGACCTCTTTGCCGTCTATATAGAGCTGTATGGTCTGTACATCGGCCAGCTTGCATACGCTTTGCTTCACTTCGGGAAAGCCGATGAACTTTTCGCCGTACTGGATGTCGCTTTCATCATAAAACCCGTTGATGTACAGTCCGCGGCAGTAATTTTCCTTTGCGCCTTCGACGTTTGCGCGCATGCCCAGATAGCCGTTGGCTACGTGAAAAAGGGTTTCCTCCAGGGCGGGGTTTTCCCATTTATTTTTGACGATATACATAAGTATCTCCTTGTCTGTTTTATGGTATAACTTACCATCTTTTACCATTATATGCTATATTTTGTGTAAAGTACACAAAGAATTTGACAGCCCTGTTATAATAATAGTGTACAATTGATTGAAAGGAGTGAGCGCATGAAATATTCTATTATGGACTACAGCAAGGAAAAACGCAAAGTCAACTTCCAGGTTGGCGTAAAGCAGGTAGCCATGAAGCGGCTCATGGATTTAAAATATACGGACGGCCTGTCCGAAACCGAAGAAGGTTTCACACTGAATCTGAGCTATCAGGAAATCCCGCAGATCGTCCGCGAGCTGGCGAATATGAACACCTCTATATACGCCATAGAGTGCGAGTAAAACAAAACAGGCATACGCTGCACGACAAAATCCCCTTACACTTGAGTGTGAGGGGATTTTTTGGTAGAATAACAAGCATAGACTATACGGTGACGCATTTGCAGCAAATAAGCGCATATTTATGGAAACTTTTGTCATACAGAAATAGTACATTGTAAAAAAGAGAAAGCAGCCTTGCATGCGAATCCGCATACAAAAAGTGATGGAGGGGTTGGGTTTTGCATACAAGCCGTGTGACTGCCCATGAATCTCTCCGTCTCGGCTGCCCGCGCCAGTTCCCTTCTACTCGAAGGAGGCTAAGGTTTGCGCTTTTGCGGACAGCTGGAATGATCCAAGTCATTTTTTGCTATGCTACGGAAAGACAGCTTGTTTTATTACTTACTGTTATACTTTCGGCGTACAAGTAAATACTTGCACGCAAGCCCAAATACAAAAAACGGAGCGTCAGCGAGGCTCTCCTGCAAGGGGAGCTGGCACTGAAGCGCAGCGAAAGTGACTGAGGGGTTGGTGTCGGTGCTTGCGAACAAGTTGTTTGACTACCCTGGAATTCCTCCGTCACGGCTTACGCCGTGCCACCTCCTTTTACAACGGAGGCACGGGGCTTGCGCTTTTGCGAACAGTTGGAGCAGGAAACGGATGAGTGGTGGGTTGAATCTTGTGCGCAAGTTTGAACACAACAATCGGAGCGCCGCGAGGCTGCCCTGCGAAGGGGAG
>JBHADM010000104.1:0-2914 GCA_041855045.1 Bacillota bacterium
CTGAGGGGTCCCACCTGTTCCCATTCCGAACACAGAAGTTAAGCCCTCAAACGTCGATGGTACTTGGCTGGCAACGGCCCGGGAGAGTAGATAGTTGCCGGATTCTAATATTCCTCAGTAGCTCAATGGCAGAGCATTCGGCTGTTAACCGAAGGGTTGTAAGTTCGAGTCTTACCTGGGGAGCCAGAAAGGGTCACTGCGATGCGGTGGCTTTTTTTTATAAAAAAAGCTGCATTAAAAAACACCGCCGGAGCGGTGTTCAGTAAGTTACTTTGCTTCTTCTAAAATCTTGATATTTGTACCTTCAGCTTGCGTAAAAATAGGACTGGTATCTTCTGCGCCTTTTGCAATGCACAATACCTCGATGACATCGCCGCTGAGAAGGTTGAAGTCAAGTTTTTCGGTTATTTCGACCTGCACGGAGTTTCCTATATAGCTTTTTAAATCTTCATTCCACAGCCAGAGTATATACTTCTTGGGAAATGTATCTCCCCAGCTTAATTCGGTAAAGATTTCACCACGGATAACATACTTGTTGCCAACAAAATCGTCGGGTTTACGCATATATTTTTTGTATTCCAGTTCTGCATATTCCGTCGTATCGGAAGGCTCTGTGCGCTGCTCTTCATCGGGAGCAAGTTTTTTTAAAATGGGGGCAATGTCGGATTGGGTGAGTGTGCCGGCTTCTACGAGCTTCTCAAGCTCTGTAATAAGGCTTTTATACTCGGCAAGAGAAGTCGTGAGTGAAAAAAGTAAGGAGATTGCAAGAATGCAGGATAAGATTTTTTTCATAGAACACCTCAATGGATTATTTTAAAAACAGCATAACAAAAGTGCTGAAATAAATAAAGTGTTTACTTCTAAATTGTATTTTTCTCTGCTATAATCCATATATAACAAGGGAGGGAAAGGATGAAAAAACTCTGTATATTTGTATGCGTGATTTTTCTCATATGCTGTGTAAGCAACTCTACTGCAGAAAGCCTGCCTCTCATCGGCCTCACCATAGACGACGCTTGGTATGACGAATTTACCCCGGAAGAAATCTGCAATGCCATCGCAGGCCTGCCCTACAGACCTACCGTGCGCGTGGTGATGAACGGCGATAGCAATCCGGAGGACTATGTCCCGCTTTTTCGTGCGCTGCAGGGAGTGGCGGATATCATGGCTTGCCCTGTGGACTCCTATGAGATGATCGAATATACGAGCGCAGAGAGCTATAGGGAGCGCTTTGTCAAAAGCTATGCGCATCTGTCGCCATATGTCAGCGTATGGGAAATCGGCAATGAAATCAGCGGCGAAGGCTGGATGGGCAGCGACAGACAGCTGATTGCCGATAAAATGCTTGCCGCATACAAATATATTCACGCGCAGGGTGCGCAAACGGCGTTGACTGCCTATTATACCAAGCCGAAGCAGCAGGAGATGGAGATGCTGGATTGGCTAAAGCGCTATGTACCGCAGGATATGGCGCAAAATCTGGATTACCTCTTAGTCAGCTACTATGAGGACGATAATGAACAATATGTGCCGGATTGGCAGAATATATTTGAATCACTGGAGCAGCTGCTTCCCAATGCGAAGCTCGCTATAGGGGAGTGCGGCGTCACGAAAGAAGCTGTTTCCGCGGAGGAGAAGATAGCGCGCATCCTTTATTATTACACCATGCCGCGGTATACAAAAAACTATGTAGGCGGATACTTTTGGTGGTATTGGGTGCAGGATTGCCTGCCGATAAAGAATAATCCCATATATGATACATTCCAAAAACTGCCCGTGCAGTTGTGGGGTGAGTGATGAGGAGTGTATGAGTTGCTTTGATTTTAGGTGCGACTTGCCATATAATACTATATTTGCTATGATATAGCTGATATAAAAGAACAAAACTGACCCTGAAAATGCTGTTTATTCTACACACAAAAACTTCCCCCGGAGGTACAACATGAAATACCCATGGTTGGATGCATACTGCCTAAACAAAATCGGTGCAGAGAAAGACTTTAAAGTGGAATGGAATGCCATACGCTATATGATACGCGGCAAGCTTTTTGCCATGCAAGGTCATGACAAGGAAGGAAAGGATATCATTTCCTTGAAACTACCACCGGATCAGGGGCGTTTGCTGCGTGAAAACTATAAGGATATCATCCCCGGATACTATATGAATAAGGAGCACTGGAACTCCGTATATCTGGATGGTGCAGTGGAGGATGATGTGCTGCAGAGCATGATAGATACCTCGCATCGCCTGATACTGGAATCTCTGCCTAAGAAAGTTCAGAGCGAAATCATGCTGCGCTCTGCAGAGCAGGCATGCAATACTGAACTCAATTCAGAACAGCATCCTTTATGAAAAATTTGCGGAATATTCCAATACCAACCTTTCCGTCGCTTTGCAAAGCAAAACGTCAGCTATCGTTTTATGTGTGAGTATCATATCGCACTTATAGAAAATTATCTCTATCCGAAAATGCTATAATGCTATAACCAGGTATAAAAAGCTGTTACATCACACAGCTTTTTTTATTTCAAAATGGTGAGGTACAATACATAGGTAACATAAACGGATGAAAAACAGAGAGACTTTGGTAGAATAGTTTTTACTAGAAACAAATAATCAAAGGAGCTCTCTGCATGAAAGATTATATACAAGAAGCACATTGGCGTCAACAGATGTTGTGAAGTATTGCGAAACACATGGAGTGACAGAAACCGCTCTGCGGTATCGATGTGGAAATGGAGAAGACGCTGGGACGGGACATGGAAAAGTCTGTTAAATCAAAGCCGAAGACCGCACCACAGTCCACGCCGACAGACAGAGGAAGAAGAGAAGCAGGGAAAGCGATACGGAAAGAAATATCGTGACGATTTGCTGTTGGGGTTTCAGAAGGCAAAGGAAAAAGGTTACAAGAGA
>JBHADM010000105.1:0-3015 GCA_041855045.1 Bacillota bacterium
ATGAGTATATATCAGGCAGGTAAGGGCGATAAGACCCTGGTGTTTTTATCTGGCGCAGGAACCCCTTCTCCAATATTGGATTTTAAACCGCTGTATTCGCTTCTAATAGATGATTTTCGAATTGTTGTCATAGAAAAATTCGGCTACGGATACAGTGATATCGTTAATAATCCCCGAACATTAAGCCTTATATTAGAAGAAAACAGAAGTGCTATGAAAAAAATCGGTATAGTGTCTCCCTTTATACTGTTACCTCATTCCATGTCCGGTTTAGAAGCCATGTATTAGGCTCAAAAATACCCTGACGAGGTTCGTGCTATTATCGGCTTAGACATGGCTATACCTAGCCATTATGAAAGTACAACCATCTACGAACCGTTATTTCGATTGGCCTCCTGGGCTGCAAAAATAGGATTGACTCGTTTTGTTCCTTGGCTCGTTGAGGACGGACTCAAAAACAACTCTGCATTAAATGCAGAGGAACAAAAAATATATAAAGCTATTTTTCATAGCCGTATCGTTAATGAAACCGTTGTTAACGAAGCACTGTATGTAAAAGAAAATGCTAAGACGGTCTCTTCTTTGCCAATCCCGCCTGTACCGTTTCTATTGTTTTTATCGAACGCCCAAGGCACAAGTTTTGATGAAGAAGAATGGAAAAACGCAGCAAAAGAATATTTTGCGAACAAAGACAGGGTTTCCTTTATTGATTTAAATGTTCCGCATTATATACATCATTTTGCATCCGAACAAATATCACAGCAAATCAAGAGGTTTGTTTCTACTTTAGATTAATCACTCCATAGAAAAAGCAAACTCCATCAAATGAGAGTTTGCTTTTTTTAAATCAAAATGGATTATTGCAGCAATGCTTCCGCCATATGCTTCAGTTTTTCTACGCACTCTGCATTGGGACGTTCTTCAGCGATAATGGGATCATACACTAAAATCGCGCCGACGGAGCGGGCGTCCTTCTCCCAAACACGCATCCATTCGCCATCCGCCCAAGAGTAGGAGCCAAAGAGCGCAATCTTTTTATCGGTAAGCTGGGATCTTACATTCTCCCACATAGGTTGGAATTCATCCGGCTCCAACTCCTCATCACCGGAAGCAGGGCAGCCAAATGCAAATACATCATAGTTCTTTAAATCCGACGCATCAAACTCCGATGCGATAAACGTGGTGATGTCTGCTCCGAGCTCCTTGGCTCTTTCTCGAATAACGTCCACCATGGATTCCGTATTCCCTGTGCCAGACCAATATACAATAGCTAATTTCATACCATCCTCCTGTGTTTCACATATGTATGTTATAGAAATATTGGTACATCAAATCGTAAGTCTATACTTACTAATAAATACTATAATAAAGAATCGGGAGAATGTCAATTGCATACAATCTAAAGAGAAATATTTTCCAATTATTTTATAAGGGAAGCCGCCATCTCTTTTAACTTGGCAAGGCATTCATCATCCGGCGCTTCGTAAGCGGTGACACAATCGCAAACCAAAACTGCTCCATCGGCAAGGGCTTCTTTCTCCCACAAACGCATCCATTCACCGTCGTTCCACGAGTAGGAACCGAAGAGCGCTATTTTTCTACCGGACAACAGCGGACGCACACTGTCCCAAAGCGGCTGAAATTCCTCCTCTTCCAACACTTCATCCCCCATTGCCGGACAACCGAAAGCAACGGCATCGTAAAGATTGATGTCGCTTGCAGTGAACGCACTAACCTGAAAAAGAGAAGCCTCCGCTCCCTGTTCCTTGCAATTAGCAAGCAGAGCCTCTGCCATGGCTTCCGTATTACCTGTTCCGGACCAATAAACTATTGCGATTTTCATTATTAATACTCCTTTTATCTATTATTTACCAGCTGCAACGAGCTGCGTAATGGCTTTTCCTTTGGCAAACTGCGTGCAATATTCTTTGGTGCATCGTTGATACAGCCCAAATATTTTTTCAGCCTGCACTACATTTTCGTATACTTTCCAATAGCCGCTCATTGTATAATGCTGACCGGCATTGGCAATAAAGGCCTTGATATCGTGCAATGGATAGCCTAAAAAAACACCGATTTCATGCGGAAAATCATGTTGACGCAAGCGTATTTTCAAATGCTCCAAACAACTGTCTACGCAATGGCAATCATAGCCAAAGCGGGATAAAAACTCGATATGCGCTATGTCCAACAAGGTTTTCTGCAGCAGCTGCTGTCGAAAAAGATAAATCAACGCGTGTTTTCTTTTATATTTCAGTATGCTAAGGCGTATCCCCTTAGGGTTTAAAATATGGTTCCAATTTTGAATACAAGTGCTGATTTCCTGTTCACAATCCGCTTTACATTGAAAGAGATTTGCTGTTTTGATGCCCGCCAGAGTAGGCGAGGCATGCTGTACCATAAGTGATTCCAACATACGCGCCCCACGTTAGTAAGCTTACTCTAATAATAGTTAGATATTTATAACTATTATATATTTACTATAATATACAACAGAACACTTGTCAAGCGTATATTGAATTTATAATACAAAATATTTTTTGAAAAAATACAACAAACATGTTACGATTAATAAATCATAAAAACGTTACGACAAAGGAGCCTGTTATGATACGAGATCACATCAGTAATTTGAGCCGGTACCGCCACATCCACCCCGATATGGAGCAGGTTATGGCATTCTTTGAGAAAGCAGAACTGCCGGATGGCCGCTATGACATCAGCCCAACATGTTATATCATGGTCAGTACCTTCCAAACCCGCGCAGATGAAACACTTCAATATGAAACTCATCGAAACTATGCCGACATACAGGTATTGCTACAAGGCGAGGAATTACAGTACTTCCATAATACAGAAACACTGCGGATTACGCAGGAATACCAACCGGACATCGCGCTTTACACAGCCGACGACAAAAGCTATATGGAACGCATACTCCTACGCAAAGGCGATTTTGTGGTCTACTTCCCCGGCGAGGCCCATGGCCCCGGCTATTGCACAAAAGAAGAACAA
>JBHADM010000106.1:0-11640 GCA_041855045.1 Bacillota bacterium
AGACTGCCTTCCCGACACCATTGTATCATGAAAAACGGTGTCAAGGTCAGGTAGTATTTGCTTCGCAAATCTCCACCTTTACCCTTGACACCTTGCGCTGAATCTGTAACCTATCATTGACACCTTAGCACCTTAATAACACGATTCATTGACAGACATCTAAAAAAAGGCTAAAATAGTAAAGATATTTGGGAGAAGGAGCATTTTTTTGCGCATATTAGGAATTGATCCCGGACTGGCAATAGTTGGATTTGGGATAGTGGATACCGAGGGTTCATCGGTACGTTATATAAATCATGGCACCATATTGACACAGGCAGGAATGCCTTTTCAGGACAGACTTGTAAAGATATCGCGAGATCTAAAAGATATTATTACTTTATACAGACCGGATGATATTGTTTTTGAGGAATTGTTTTTTGCGCGAAATGTGACAACAGCTTTATTGGTAGCCGCTGCCAGAGGATGCGCCATCAGCGAAGCTGCACAGTACACGGAGCGCATTTACGAATACACTCCCATGCAAGTAAAACAGGCTCTGGTGGGCTACGGCAGAGCGGATAAAAAACAAATTCAGTCCATGGTAAAGCTGCTGCTGAAACTGGAAAAAATTCCTAAACCGGATGATGCCGCAGATGCTTTGGCAGTTGCTATCACACATGCGAATACCGGCTATGCCAAAGAGCAATTCAGAATGAAATAAAGGAAGGCATATGATTGCATATTTAAACGGAAGTCTATTAGAGCGCAGCGCAAATGAGGTAATCATGCTGGTAAACGGCGTTGGTTACCTTGTTTATTGCAGCACAAACACGCTGAGCAATTTGCCGAAAGCCGGTGAAAACTGTGAGCTGTATATTAAAATGATTGTACGCGAAGACACAATGGATTTATATGGATTTGCAAACCATGAAGAAAAAACCTTGTTTAATTTGCTTACATCCATCAGTGGTGTCGGCCCCAAAACAGCTCTGGGCATACTAGGCACTATGAGCATAAGGGATTTAAAAACCGCCATTGCCATGAACGATACGGTTGCACTTTCCAGAGCACCTGGTATCGGCAAAAAAACAGCCCAGCGCATTGCCTTGGAACTGCGTGACAAAATGAGCGACGACTTGCTGTTGTCAAATAACGACAATGCCATTTCATTTGAAACGTTGAGTGTTGTGGAGCGCGATGCCAAAAACGAGGCCTTAGTTGCCCTCAAATCACTGGGATACACGCAAATGGAGGCCAGCAATGCCATTAAGGCAGTATTGCAGCAACATTCCGGTGAGAACCTGCAACCAGACGATATCATACGCTTTGCGCTCAAAGCCATGAGCGAATTTTAAGGAGTAATACGTGGATAACAGAAACGATATAGACAGGTTAATCAGCTCCGGCTTTAAACCGGATGAGGATTTACAGGAGCAAAGTCTTCGCCCCAAAGCCCTGCATGAATATATTGGTCAACAAGCCTTGCGCGACAGCTTGAAGATATATATACAGGCTGCATTGGAGCGGCATCAACCCTTGGATCATATTCTACTGTACGGCCCTCCCGGGCTGGGCAAGACAACTATGGCAGGCATTATCGCATCTGAAATGGGGCAGAATATCAAAATCACTTCCGGCCCTGCCATAGACAGACCCGGAGATTTGGCATCTATATTAACCAATCTCAACAACGGCGATGTGTTGTTTATCGACGAAATCCACCGATTAAGCCACAGCGTTGAAGAAGTGCTGTATCCGGCCATGGAGGACTACGCCCTGGATATCATGATAGGAAAAGGTCCGACAGCACGCAGCATACGCCTGGATTTACCGAAATTCACTTTAGTGGGCGCAACCACCCGCGCCGGCTCTTTAACCGCTCCGTTGCGCGACCGCTTCGGTATTATCTACCGCTTGGAAATGTACAGCAACGAAGAACTGGCAAAAATCATTACCCGTAGTGCAAAAATTCTAAATGTCAGTTATGACGAAGAAGGCATACTTGAAATTGCGCGCCGCTGCCGCGGCACACCGCGTATTGCAAACCGTATGCTAAAGCGTGTGCGTGACTTTGCGCAGATCAAAGCCAATAGCCTGATAGATTTCAACGTTGCCAAACAGGCGATGGATATGTTGAATGTGGATGAATATGGGTTGGATAATGTAGACAGAACGATGCTGGAAACGCTAATTAAAAAATTCGGCGGCGGCCCCGTCGGACTGGACACATTGGCTGCAATGACCGGTGAAGATACGATAACCATAGAAGATGTATATGAGCCCTATTTAATGCAACTTGGTTTTATCATGCGCACTCCGCGCGGCAGAGTGGCTACAGCAGAGGCCTATCGCCATATGGGGCTGACTATGCCGCAGCAAAGCGAGAACGAGCAGCTAAAATTCCGGGTAGATGAGGATATAAGCGTTGAAAACGAGTGATTTTAATTATTATTTGCCCGACGAGCTGATTGCACAGCACCCTGCAGCGCCGAGAGATTCCAGCCGTTTTTTGGTATACAACAGAGCCGATAAATCAGTAATACATAAACATTTTTATGATTTGCCAGAAATGTTAAACTCCGGAGATGTACTGGTAGTTAATAACACAAAGGTAATCCCCGCACGATTATTAGGAGAAAAAGAAGATACTCATGTGCCGGTAGAAATACTGCTGCTCAAGCGTAACAGTACAAAGCACTGGGAAGCGATTGTCAAACCGGGACGAAGGCTGAAACCGGGCAGCATATGCAGCTTTGGAGGCGGTATGCTCCGCGCAAAGATACAAGAGATACTGCCTGATGGCGGACGTATCATAGAATTTATGTATGACGGTGTGTTTGAGGAAATATTGGATACATTGGGTCAGATGCCTTTGCCACCCTACATACACGAGAAGCTTACAGACAAAACGAGATATCAGACCGTCTATGCAAAATACGACGGAAGTGCAGCTGCCCCCACTGCCGGACTGCACTTTACCGAAGAATTGCTCAAAAAAATACAAGATAAAGGCGTCATTATTGTTCCTATACTGCTGCATGTCGGTCTTGGTACATTTCGTCCTGTAAAGGCAGAGGAAATTAGCGAACACAGCATGCACAGCGAGTATTGTGAAGTCAGCGAAGAAGCCTGTGATATCATCAATCATGCAAGAGCCAAAGGAAATAAGTGTATTTGTGTAGGCACAACCTCCGTCCGCACATTGGAGAGCTGCGCAGAGAATGGTCTTGCAAAGCCCATCAAAAAGGAAACAACTATATTTATCTGCCCTGGCTATTCATTTCAGTTGGTGGATGGTCTAATCACAAATTTTCATTTACCAAAAAGCACATTGCTTATGCTCGTCAGCGCATTGATGGGACGCGCGGAAGCATTGCGCGTGTACTCAATAGCAGTGCACGAAAAATACCGATTCTTTAGTTTTGGCGACTCTATGTTTATAAGGTAGGCATGCATGAGAACATCGAAGATTATTGCGTTAATATTGACATTTGTTGTCATTGCTGTCGGTATCTATGCCGGATTTATTCAGGAACATCAAAAATACGATATCAGCGATTTAGATAGCGGCAAAGCATTGGGTTTTACGGTGGAACAAAGTGGCACAGAGGCCGCTGAATTTTTAAGCGACTATGTGGTGAGTACCATAGTTATCAAAGACAGCTCTCTTCCCTATATTGTTTTGGAGTTTGATACGCCCTTGCCCGCCTTTACAAAGCTGGTGTTGCAATACGGCGGTCAAAGCCATACGCGTGTAAGCGGCTCAAGCAAGTACATTATTGAACAGCTCGGGCAACCCGTTGAGACAATCACCGTAGAGATTTATGGGGCTTCTTCGCTCAAAAATGTATTTGAACGTGAGAGTATAAGTATAGTAAACTACAAAAAAACGGATGCTTTTTACTATTCGCTGGTGCTGTCCCTCTTTATCCTGTTGGCAGCTTGGATATACGGCTTATTTCATAAAGAGCCTAAGGGGTTTTTATGGAATCCTAAAAAAATACTGTTCCATCTGGTTTACATCGGATGTATTCTGCTCTTCTATTTCCTGGCAAAATATATTTTGCTGGATAAACTAAATATGTATGGTAGATTCAATACCTACCGCATTATGTTTTTAGCCTTCTGCCTGTATGTCCCTTACCTGTTTTTTGTATACCGTAAAAACATTACAGCCCTTTGTGTAAGCAGTATCCTGCTGATTGGAATCATGCATATAGTGTTCACCCCTGCCTCTGCAATTTCATGGGATGAAAGCGTGCACTACAAAAGAACCATAGAGGCTTCCAGCGTGTATAATGTAGAGCTGAGCCAAGCTGAAAATAGCTACAGGACATATTCACTGGGCGTATATAATGACATAGCCAGACGGCATGAAGCACATTACAGACAAGAACAATCCCATTTGGAAATTGGAAATACATATGAGAAAACATGGAGTTTAAGCAAAGTATATTTTGAACTGCCCTACTATCCTGCCGGCATAATGACATGGTTAGGGCACAGCTTAAATCTTAGCTACCTGACTGTGTTTATGATGGGAAAATTGGGCAATCTGCTGCTTTATGCTTGCTTGGCCTATTGGATACTGCGAAAAACATCCAATAAATGGCTTTTGGCAGCGATATTGGGGCTCCCGACCATTGTATTTACGGCGGCGAACTACAGCTATGATGCCTGGACATTGGGATTTAGCGCGCTTTCACTCGTATACTATATTGAAGCGCTGAAAACGGATAAAGCTTTCACTGCGAAAGATATATTTATTATTTGCGGCAGCATTTTTTTGACAGCAACAGCGAAAGCTGCTTATCTAGGCTTGGCTTTGATACTTTTCTTTACACCAAAAGCAAAATTTGCAAACCTAAAACAAAAAATACTTTGGTATGTCTCACTTCTGACTATCCTAATACTTACCGTTTTTGCATTTATGGGGTCTGCATATACGGCAAGCGACTACGATGGCATGCTTCATGACGGTATGGACATCAATCTTAGAAGGCAGCTTGCATTTATTATTCAGAATCCTTTACACTATTTAAAGATTTTCTTTGTATATATCACAAGCAGATTTACCGACTTTAAATACAGCAACGACTTTACTGTTCTATACGGCATACAGCGCCCGCCGATATTTAACTATATTGGACAATTGGTATTGATTGTACTGGCCTTTATCGACAAGGATAAAGGGGATTCCCATGTGGGATTAAGCAAGCGTATCTTATTGCTGCTATCCTCACTGGTCAGTTTATTTATATTATGCACCGCAATTTATTTGGATTTTACGCCGGTTGGCCACCATACGATTTTAGGTGTACAGACACGCTACTGGATACCTTTGCTCTTTCCTATACTATATGGCGTGTCAAGTCCTAAAATCGTCAACAATTATAATAAAACTCTGCTCAACATTATTGCAGTCGGTGTGAATACAATGCTCTCATTAATCAGCATTTTAACGATTTTGGTCATTATACTATACTGATTGACAAAGGGTTTTGATGCCTGTATGATAATGTTATCTTTATTTTTTACACAACACGCAGGAGGCTTTTATGGCAAATGTAACAATGGATAAGATCGTTGCGCTCTGTAAAAACAGAGGCTTTATATACGCCGGTTCGGAAATTTACGGTGGTCTTGCAAACTCTTGGGACTACGGTCCCTTAGGCGTTGCGCTGAAAAACAATATTAAAAAAGCATGGTGGCAAAAGTTTGTTCGCGAAAGCGAACACAATGTGGGCATCGATTCCGCCATCATCATGAATCGCAATGTCTGGGTTGCTTCCGGTCACGTTGGTAACTTTAACGATCCGCTCATGGACTGTAAGGCATGCAAATCCAGATTCCGTGCGGATAACCTGATCGAAGACTGGGCGAAGGAAAACGGTCAAGAAATCAGCGCAGACGGTTGGAGCAACGAAGAGATGGAAAAATTCATTGCCGAGAAGAATATTCTATGTCCGGACTGCGGAAAACACGATTTTACTTCCATCCGAAAATTCAACATGATGTTTAAGACGTTTCAGGGTGTGACAGAAAACAGTGCAAGTGAGCTTTATCTGCGACCGGAAACCGCGCAAGGTATCTTTACCAACTTTAAAAATGTCGTTAGAACGACACGCAGAAAATTACCTATGGGTATCTGTCAGATTGGCAAGAGTTTCCGCAATGAAATTACACCGGGCAACTTCATTTTCCGCACCAGAGAGTTTGAACAGATGGAACTGGAGTTCTTCTGCAAGCCCGGCACCGATATGGAATGGTTTAACTATTGGCGCGCCTTCTGCCGTGACTGGCTGCTGTCCTTGGGTGTAAACAAGGATAAACTGCGCTTGCGAGACCATGCGCCGGAACAGTTAAGCCACTATTCCAAGGCAACAACCGACTTTGAGTACCTCTTTCCATTTGGTTGGGGTGAATTATGGGGCGTTGCAAACCGTACTGATTTTGACTTAACCGCACATCAGAATACCAGCGGTGAAAATATGGAATATATTGATCCCATCACAAACGAGCGCTATATTCCTTATGTGGTGGAGCCTTCCTTAGGCGCCGACCGTTCTGTGTTGCTTTTCCTTTGCGACGCTTATGAAGAAGAGGAAATCAGCGAAGGCGATGTGCGCACCGTACTGCACCTGCACCCCGCATTAGCACCAAACAAGGCTGCTGTTCTGCCTTTGCAAAAGAATAAACTCGGGGAGTTGTCACGCAAAATCTACAATATGCTCACCCCCTATTTCGATATGGAGTATGATGACACCGGCAGCATAGGCAAACGCTATAGACGCCAGGATGAGATCGGCACACCGCTTTGTATCACAGTGGACTTTGAAACCGAAGAGACAAACAGTGTAACCGTCCGCAACCGCGACACAATGCAGCAGGAGCGCATTGCAATAGATAAGCTGAAAGAATATATCGAAGCAAAATTATTATTTTAAGTATAAAGTACAAATGTAAACTTCCGCATAGGCAGTTTACATTTTTTAAAGGAGAACCATGATACTACAAGCACTCTTACAATCCTTTTTCGGCTTATTGTTTTTGATATTGATACTGGCACTTTGTATCATAATCGGCATACGTATTTATCGGAACAAACAGAACAGGGGTCTTAGAGCTAAAGATGCAAAGCGCATCATTTTGGCTTGGGAAAATATACAGGAGAGCAACGATACACGAAGTTTCCCGGATAAAAGCCTGCTGCTTTCTGACATAAAGCGTGGGTTGGATAAACTGATTAAGCAGGATAACATTACGGAAGTCGTACTAGATATGGATCACATGGATCTGAATAATGTGCATGTGGAGGAGCTGAAACCTTTTTTTGAGAAGCTGAATCAAACTAAGAAAGTCATTGCTTACGCCAGTGAATTGAATAACAGCAACTACCGTGCCGCTTTATTGGCCAAAACCATCTACCTGATGGATAGTATGGATGCAACATTTTCGTTGACCGGATACTATCATGCTGTACCCTACTTTAAAAAACTGCTGGATACATTCGGCGTAAAGATGGAAGTTGTGCATATAGGCGATTATAAATCTGCCGGTGAGAATCTCTATTTGGATGCCATGAGCAAACAAAATAGAGAAGCGCAAACTGCTCTATATGACAGTATGTTTGATACACTTTGTGAAAATATTCTGCAGCTGCGCAGTATAGATGTTAAGGACTCTATACTGAAGGGTGAACTGTCTCTTATCAATGCAAAACACGCCGTTGCTTTGGGACTGATAGACGGCACAAGCAACCAAGAAGAGCTGCATCTTGACGACGAAGACGAAACCATCGATTGGAAAAGCTTTTTATCCGGTGTAAAACATAAAAAAAACAAGGTAAAGGATAAAATAGCCGTTATCACTATAAACGGTACTATATCCGACAAGGACGACGATGTCAACTTGGACTCACTTTTGGAAAAGCTGGATTGTCTGAAGGAGGACGAAGGCATAAAAGGTCTTGTACTGCGCATTGACTCCCCCGGCGGCGACGCGATAGAATCCGAAAAGATTTACCGCAAGCTAAAAAAGCTCACGTTACCTGTTTATGTATCCATGGGCGATGTATGCGCATCCGGCGGTTATCTAATCTCTTGTGCAGCAAAAAAAATATTTGCAAATAAATCTACCATCACAGGCTCCATAGGCGTGGTAATGCTTTATCCTATCATCGAAGGGGCACTGTCAAAGGTAGATGTGGCGAAAAGCGTTATAATCCGAGGGGAAGGGCATGATATGGCAAACCCCTACGAATCGCTCGGGGATAGCAGCCGCGCAAAGCTGCTAAAACATTTGTCGGCTGTGTATGAAGAATTTAAAGGCCATGTCAAAGAAGCGCGCAATATACCCGATGAGAAATTGGAACCCATCGCAGGCGGGCGTGTATGGTCGGGTATACAAGCTTTTGAAAACGGCTTGATCGACCAAATTGGAACGCTGGAGGACTGTGCAAAATCTCTTGCGGAAGAATGTCAGTTGGAAAGCTATGAAATTGTGCACATACAAGGAAAAAAGAAGCTGCCAACTCTAAAAACCCTTGTTTCTCAGGGCATACACACAAGGCTATTGATGCATCTGGATTTTATAAACAAACATCAGAATCGAGTGATGCTATATGAGGATATGCATACCCTGCGATAATTTGAATTGAAACACTATTTTCCCATTAAAAAGGAATCCATTCATAGACTGAATAGATTCCTTTTGTTTATTTGAGAAAAAATGAAATCAATTTTTCTTTGAACTTACTATAAGGCTGATATCGGATGGGCAAATCATAAAAGGTTTTTTTGTCGACGATGCTGCGATAGTGTGAGAAGGTTTCGAATCCTTTTTCGCCATGATAGCAGCCCATCCCACTTTCTCCCACGCCACCAAAGGGCATGTGCGTGGTTGCAATATGAATAATGGTATCGTTGATGCAGCCGCCGCCAAATTGGCAATGCGCAAGTACTTTTTGTTGATTCACTTTGCTTTCACTGAAAATGTATAAAGCCAAAGGGTGAGGATGAGCCTTCACCATAGATATTGCTTCATCCAAATCTTTAACGCCAATGACAGAGAGTATTGGTCCAAACACCTCATCCGCCATAACGGGGTCTTCCCAGGTCACATTATTAAGTATTGTGGGCTCTATGCGTAGTGTTTGGGGATCACACTTTCCCCCATAAACAAGCGTATCACTTTGAATCAGTGAGCTGAGCCGCACAAAATGTTTTTGATTAATGATTTTACCGTAATTCGGATTATTTAATACATCCTCACCAAACTGCGCCTTGATTTCAGTGATAAGGCACTGTATCAGCTCCTCTTTAATGGATTCTTCCGCCAAAATATAGTCGGGAGCAATGCAGGTTTGGCCGCAGTTAAGAAACTTTCCAAACACAATACGCTTGGCGGCCAGTTTTAGTTTGGCGGTAGCATCTACAATACAGGGAGACTTTCCTCCCAGCTCCAAAATCATTGGTGACAGATGTTCTGAAGCCGTGCGCATAACCTCTTTGGCAACGGTTTTTCCACCCGTAAAGAAGAGCAAATCGAACTTATGGGTCAATAGTGCTTTATTTTCTTCACGGCCGCCCGTAATTACGGCAATATAGTCCTCTGAAAAGCTTGCACTAATGAGTTTCTGTAATACTTCACCGGTCGCAGGCGCATAAGCACTGGGTTTGAGTATAGCAGTATTACCTGCTGCAATCGCATTTGCCAAGGGGGAAAGATTTAGAAAAAAGGGATAGTTCCACGGGCTGATAATAAGCACATTTCCCAATGGAGCGGGAGAAACATAACTTGTTGCTGCAAACTGCGCCAAGGGAGTGGGTTTATATTTGCGCTTCATATAGGAGTGCAAATGCTTTTTCATATGGCTTATTTCGGATAAGGTGGTGCCGATTTCCGATAGATAGGCTTCATGCGCACTTTTGCCTAAGTCCTTAAAAAGTGCATCACATATTTCAGCCTGATGGCTTTTTACGGCATCGTATAGTTTTTGCAACTGTGTGCGACGAAAACTCTCCTGCAATGTGGCTCCGCTCGAAAAATATTTGCGTTGTTTATCGACCAAGGCATATATGGCTTGGTCTTTTGTCTGCAGTGTCATTTATCCAATCCCCCTGCTATACGATATATTTTACTGAACTCCTCCACACCCCAGATAACCGGAACGGGATACAGCGGATTCGCTTCTTTCTCAGCTTTGATCGCCATTTCATGAATATCTTGCTGCACGATTCCTTGCAGTGTGCGCGGGATATTCATATTGTCATTCATCTTCTGTATATGTGCAATGAATGTTTTTGCAGCTATCTTATCATCGGCATGCTCAAAACTGACAACACCGGCATGTTTTGCTAAAAGAGCCAACTTTGTTTCAATCGCAGTGCCATACTCACGCAGCACAATTGGGAGCAGCACTGCATTTGCAAGCCCATGCGGTATGGAATAGCGTCCGCCCAAACTATGTGCAACGGCATGTATATTGCCGACATAGCTTTTGGTAAACGCAAGACCTGCCAAATATGCAGCACGGAGCATATTTTGCCTTGCGATTAAATTATCTCCGTTATGATAGGCGCTCTGCAAGTTGCCAAAAATCAGTTGTATAGCCTCTATCGCCGCTTCTCTTGTATCCTTTGTAGAGCTTTTACCTATATAGGCCTCCACAGCATGTGTCAATGCATCCATACCGGTTGTTGCTGTAAGCTGCGGCGGCAAACCCAATGTAAGCGCCGGATCCATTACTGCGTAATTTGGAATCAAACGAAAGTCACTGATAGCGTATTTAAAGCCAATCTCTTCATCCGTAATCACGCTGGCAAGCGTTGTTTCACTACCCGTACCTGCGGTTGTCGGAGCACATATGAGCAATGGGAGCTTGCGGCGTAATTTTAATATACCTTTCATTTTTGACAAGGTTTTATGCGGGTGAGCGATACGTGCAGCAATCGCTTTGGCAGCATCCATGGGTGAGCCGCCACCTACCGCAACCAACGCTTTGCATGAATTTTGTAAATACAGCTCTCTTGCTTCCTCCACATTGGCGACAGTAGGGTTGGCCTTTACATTTTTGTATACGATGTATTGAATGCCGTTCTCTTGCAAGGCTTGTTCCAAAGAATGGCATAATCCAAGCCCATACACGCCTTCATCGGTAACGATCATAATATTATTTATATCATAGCTTAGCAGAATGTTTGCTATGCTTTTTAGACTATGTAATATTTGTGGTTGACGATAGGGCAGCACGGGAATCGCTGCACGCATAATGCCTTGAAAAAATCTACAGTAATATTTCTTTAGCGTGTTCATATAAGTTCCTTCCCTCGAAAAAAGAAAATAATATAAGTAATATTCAAAATATAAAAATATGATTGCAAACAATAATATATCCTGAAAAAATATTATACCCTAAATATACCAAAACATAAAGAACAATCAATCACGGCTTTGCTAAGGTGTCAATGATAGGTTACAGATTCAGCGCAAGGTGTCAAGGGTAAAGGTGGAGATTTGCGAAGCAAATACTACCTGACCTTGACACCGTTTTTCATAATACAATGGTGTCGGGAAGGCAGTCTCTGACTGTCCTTCTTAATTATCTTACAGCATTAGATAGTGTTTACACGAATCAAGTTAAAACATTTATCAAAA